>NZ_JACSOF010000003.1:0-88787 GCF_014349205.1 Photobacterium sp. BZF1 | reverse complement strand
AATTGGCAGAGCAGCGGATTCCAAATCCGCGTGTTGGGAGTTCGAATCTCTCCACCCCTGCCATCTTCGAAGCCTCAGCAGAAATGCTGGGGCTTTTTTTACGTCTGTTGCTTCTGCCAAATAGCCGGTCTTTACTACTTATCTTTCTATTATTTCTTTATTTATCAATACTGTGACTGGCATAGAGAAATTCTGATTGATCTCGAACGATTTGTTAGTAGAATGAATAACACATTAGGGGTGTAGCTCCAATTGGCAGAGCAGCGGATTCCAAATCCGCGTGTTGGGAGTTCGAATCTCTCCACCCCTGCCATCTTCAAGGCTCTAGCAGAAATGCTGGGGCCTTTTTCGTATGTGCAATTGGCAGAGCAGCGGATTCCGCCAATACCAAAACAGCGCGTGCTGGGAGCTCTAACCTCTTTACATCAGCCATCTTTGAAGCCTCAGCAGAAATGCTGGGGCTTTTTTGCGTCTGTTGCTTCTGCGAAGCAATGTTGGGCTATTTCAATTCCTAATCTATTATTTCTCTTGTTGTTAATAAGGATAAGCGGTAGCATTTGTCCATTGCCTTGGCGTAATGCCATGGCGGGTGATGGAGTTCCACCTTTAACCGCTCAACCGAGATAATGACTCCTGCTGTAGTAGGATAGATCCGTCTATGGTGGGGCTCGGTATTTGCCATAGCATCTATCCTTGAGAGTAATTCGAGATAAAGATAGAAATGGTATGGCGCACCCATTAAGTTCAAATCCTAAAATATTCGTCCAGATCCTCCGTTGGACGCTCCTCATTATTCCCGTTGCCGTTATCGTCGGCACGCTCAATGCTTTTTTCCTCTGGATCCTTGGTGAAGCGACTGCGACCCGGATTGATAATCCCTGGCTGCTCTACCTGCTTCCGCTGGCCGGTATTGTCATTGTTTATTGCTACCGTAATTTGGGCAAAAATTCCGAGGGCGGCAACAACCTCATCATGGATGAGATCCATGAACCCGGAGCCGGTATTCCTGCCCGTATGGCGCCTTTGGTACTGATCACTACTGTGATCACCCACCTGTTCGGTGGCTCGGCAGGCCGGGAAGGGACAGCGGTGCAAATTGGTGGTGCCTCGACCCATTGGTTGGCGCGTAAATTCCATCTTAATGAATCGGATACCCGGCTGATGTTGATTGCCGGAGTGGCGGCTGGCTTTGGTGCGGTTTTCGGTACCCCGCTGACCGGGGCAATCTTTGCCCTGGAGGTTCTAGCGATTGGCCGCCTTCGCTATGATGCGATTATTCCTGCCTTGTTTGCTGCCATCCTGGCAGATGTCGTCTGCTCGGCCTGGGGTGTGCATCATACCCATTACCGGATAGATTTCCTCGAAACCATCACCCTGTTTGAGCATGCCGTCAAAGTCGACCTGTGGATGATCGCCAAGATTGTGGTTGCCGCCGTGGCCTTTGGTCTTGCGGGGTATCTGTTCGGTGAGCTGACCCATGCCTTTAAAGATATATTCAAAGCAACGTTGAAAAACCCATACCTGATAGTGGTGGTTGGTGGCCTGATTGTCATTGGCGCAGTGCAGCTCATTGGGAACTACGATTATATCGGCTTGGGGGTTTATTCGAGCCGCGAGGGTGGGGTGAGTATTTTGACGGCCTTCCAGGAAGGAGGAGCCGAATGGTATAGCTGGCTGCTCAAGCTACTACTGACAGCCATTACCTTAGCAGCCGGATACAAAGGGGGGGAAGTGACTCCTTTGTTCTTCGTCGGGGCGACACTGGGCAATACTATGGCATGGGTATTGGGGGCACCGGTTGACTTGTTTGCCGCCTTGGGCTTTTTAGCTGTATTTGCAGCAGCAACCAATACTCCGCTGGCCTGTACCATTATGGGCGTCGAGCTGTTTGGTGCCGAGCATATGCTGTATTTTGCGATCGCTTGTTATACCGCTTACTACTTCAGCGGCCATACCGGGATTTACTCGTCGCAACGCGTTGCGGTGCCAAAGCTATTTGATATGGAGGGTGCACCTAAAATCACCCACAAGCTTGGCGAGTTGAGGGAGACCCATTCTTCGCTACTCAAGTCACTTGTGAAGCGTTTCAAATAAATTTGTCGCGCCCAGTGGTGTTATGCAAAAGTAGCAATGTTTTTGCCAAATAAGTATTAAAACTGTGGGTTCCGTCTTGCCGAGGCGGAACCCCTTTCATATACTGCTAGTTCAACTTGTCGGAGTGCCATTTGGCTGAGACCGCATTGCGGGATCCGTAGAACCTGATCAGGCTAATACCTGCGAAGGGAACAAGAGAGACTCTTCTGTATCGCTGTATTCACAGTGGCAGTATCAGATGAAACTATACACCCTACGTATAGCCTCTTGTTTACGCACCCATCCGCCAAGCAACTTCCCTGTTATGGAAAAAGGAAATTGCTATGTCGAATCGCAAACAAGCGAGACTGGAAGCGAAACAATTTATCGATTCACTAACTACCCAGGCTTACCCGAATTCCCGGAAAGTCTATGTCACCGGTAGCCGCGAAGACATCCGTGTGCCCATGCGCGAGATAACCCTTGCTGATAGCCTAGTGGGTGGCACCAAGGAATCCCCTGTTTTTGAGCCCAATGAGCCGGTACGGGTCTACGACACCTCCGGTTTCTATACTGATCCCGAGCAGCCAGCCGATATCTATGCTGGCTTGCCAAAGCTCCGTGAGAGTTGGATTGAGGAGCGGGGGGATACTGAACAGCTTATTGAGCTGAGTTCGCAATATTCCAAACAGCGTTTAGCTGATGACACCTTAGATGAGCTGAGGTTTGAACAGCAAGCCCGAATCCGACGGGCCAAGCCAGGCAAGAATGTCACTCAGCTACACTATGCCCGCCAGGGGATCATCACGCCCGAGATGGAATTTATTGCCATCCGCGAAAACATGGGCCGGGCGAAATACCGTGATGAGGTGCTAAACCAGCAACATCCGGGTATGTCGTTTGGCGCCAACCTACCGCAAGAAATTACCCCAGAGTTTGTCCGCCGCGAAGTCGCCGAAGGCCGGGCCATTATCCCATCCAATATCAACCACCCCGAAACCGAGCCGATGATTATCGGCCGTAATTTCCTGGTCAAGGTTAACGCCAATATCGGTAATTCGTCAGTCAGCTCCTCGATTGAAGAGGAAGTGGAGAAGCTGGTCTGGTCGACCCGTTGGGGCGGCGATACCGTTATGGATCTCTCAACCGGACGGAACATTCACGAAACCCGCGAATGGATCATCCGTAATAGCCCTGTACCGATCGGCACAGTGCCGATGTATCAGGCATTGGAGAAGGTCAACGGTATTGCCGAGAACCTGAATTGGGAAGTGTTCCGGGACACTTTGCTCGAGCAGGCTGAGCAGGGGGTGGATTACTTTACTATTCATGCCGGCGTCCTGTTGCGTTATGTCCCTATGACCGCCAAAAGGGTTACTGGCATTGTCTCTCGTGGTGGTTCGATCATGGCCAAATGGTGCTTGGCCCACCACCAAGAAAGCTTCCTGTATGAGCATTTCCGGGAGATTTGTGAAATCTGTGCCCAGTATGACATTGCGCTGTCTCTGGGGGACGGGCTGCGTCCTGGCTCGGTGGCTGATGCCAACGACGAGGCGCAGTTCAGTGAGCTAAGGACGTTGGGCGAACTGACTAAAGTTGCCTGGGAATATGATGTTCAGGTGATGATTGAAGGGCCGGGTCATGTGCCGATGCACATGATTAAGGAAAACATGGAAGAGCAGCTCAAGCACTGTCATGAAGCGCCGTTTTATACCTTGGGGCCCCTAACGACAGACATTGCGCCGGGTTATGACCACATTACCTCTGGTATTGGTGCTGCCATGATCGGTTGGTATGGCTGTGCCATGCTGTGTTACGTCACACCGAAAGAACACTTGGGCCTGCCTAACAAAGAAGATGTAAAGGTGGGGCTGATCACGTACAAGCTGTGTGCCCATGCGGCAGACTTAGCTAAAGGCCATCCCGGTGCTCAAGTGCGCGACAACGCTTTGTCGAAGGCACGCTTTGAGTTCCGCTGGGAAGATCAATTTAACCTGGCTTTGGATCCTGAAACGGCTCGAGCCTACCATGATGAAACCCTCCCTCAGGAATCCGGCAAGATCGCTCATTTCTGTTCGATGTGCGGACCGAAATTCTGCTCGATGAAAATCTCGCAAGAGGTCCGCGAATATGCCAGCGGTTTGGAGCAAGATGGTGAATTGGCCGTACAAATGTTGGATGACCCCCTTGAAGGCATGCAGCAAAAAGCCGATGAGTTCCGGGCTAAGGGGAGTGAGTTATATCACCCAATCAAAGAGGAAAGTTAATGAACGCGTTGTGTTTACCCGATCACTTAGCGCCATTACTGATGCATATCGAGCCGCTGTTGGCAGCGGCCGATAAATACCAGCTTGGTGAAGCGGTAAGTATGGAGTGGAGTGGATCGGAGGTGGTAGACATTCATCTTGAAGGGACAACCTTCAAGGTGGCGTTTAATCCGTCCGAAAGCGTGGCACAGGGACTGGAGGTGCGCGATCAGTGGATTGCCCCTTATCCGACTCTGGCCGAAATGCAGCAGCAGGTAGCGGCTAACCCGGCGTTGGTGGTCTGCGGCCTGCCGACCGAACGTGGCTGTGTCGATATTTGGCACCACCTTGGTGAAGCCCGGGCAGTGTATTGCCATCATGCTGGGGCCAGTGAGCCGCAGCGTGCAATGTTGCTGGCGGCACTGGCTCTGGATTACCCGTTGGAAGATGCGGTCACGCTATCACGTGCCCATGCCCGTGGTTATCTGGAGAGTCATGCTGACGGCTATGGTGAAACCGGCTGGCCGATGACCCGCTCACTGTTCCCGCGGCCACTGACGGCGAACCATCCGGAGTGTGATGAGCTTGGGTGGGTGAGCAAGGAAGTGGCTGTCGCGCCGTTTGCCACGGTAGACCGCGAAAAACTGGCGCTGTACCCGGTTGTTGATACGGCTGACTGGGTGAAGCGCTTGCTGGAGCTTGGGGTAAAGACAACGCAATTGCGGATCAAAGATCCGTCCGAGCCTACCTTGCCAGGCCAAATCACGAGTATTGTCGAGGCTGGCAAACAGTATGGTGGCCAGGTCTTCGTCAATGATTACTGGCAGCTGGCGATTGAAAACCATGCCTATGGTGTCCATCTCGGGCAGGAAGATCTGGAGACCGCTGATCTGGCTGCTATCCAGCAGGCTGGGCTACGTCTTGGGCTTTCAACCCATGGCTATTACGAAATTCTTCGTGCCGCAGAGTTTGCCCCGAGCTATATCGCCTTGGGCCATATCTTCCCGACGACGACTAAGGATATGCCATCCAAGCCGCAGGGACTCAGCCGGTTGGCACTGTACCAGCAGCTGATTGGTGATGCGTTCCCGACAGTGGCGATTGGTGGTATCGACTTATCCCGTGCCGAGCGGGTGTGGCGTACCGGTGTCAGTAGTGTCGCGGTTGTCCGTGCTGTTACCCAAGCCGAGGATCCGGCCCAGGCCGTTGCTGCATTTGAAGATATCTTAGTGCGTAACCCGACAGAATAGGATGGCAACCATGCTCAGTGATCAGGAGTTTCTTCGCTATAACCGCCAGATCATGCTGCCGCAGATAGGCGAGTCTGGCCAACAGTCATTGTCTGGTGCCCAAGTGTTGCTCGTCGGGGCTGGCGGATTGGGATCGGCGGCGGCCTTATACCTTGCGGGTGCCGGTATAGGCAATTTGGTCATTGCTGATGATGACACCGTGGATAGCTCCAACCTCCAGCGCCAGGTGGTCTATCGCGATAGCGATCAGGGTAAAGCCAAGGCGCAGATGGCCGCGGAGCAGCTGCAGGCGTTAAACCCGCATATCCGTATCCGGGCGGTAAAAGCTCGGCTGGCCGATCAGCGGCTGGCGATGGAGGTCTCGTTAGCTGATGTGGTACTGGATTGCTCCGACAACTTGGCAACCCGATATGCCGTCAACCTTGCCTGTTTCAAAGCCAATAAACCTTTGATCTCGGGCGCAGCAATACGCTGGCAAGGCCAGTTGATGGCGTTTGATTTCCGGCAGGGCAAAGGCCCTTGTTACCACTGCTTGTTCCCGCGTCAGGCTGGGACCCTTGATGAGCCGCAGAACTGCAGCAATTCCGGGATCGCCGGGCCGGTGGTTGGCACTGTCGGTAACCTGCAGGCACTGGAAACTATTAAATTACTGACCGGATCTGGTGAGGTGGGCTTTGGCACATTACGCCAGTTTGATGGTCTGACGATGGGCTGGCAAGCCTTTCAACTACCAACTGATAAATCGTGCCCAGTTTGCGGGACGGGAGAATAGAACCATTATGACGACAGCGACTCTGATCCAGATACGGGTCAATGACAAACCGGTAGAGGTGCCTGAGGGCCAGTCACTGAGTGCGTTGCTGACACAGCTTGAGATGCCGCTGCAGGCCACGGCCGTAGCCCTGAATGAAGATATTGTTGCCCGCAGCGAGTGGGAAACAACTGTATTGAATACCGGCGATCGCATCGCCCTGTTCCAAGCGATTGCAGGAGGATAAATGTTAACTATCGCTGATAAGACGTTCTCGTCTCGCCTGTTTACCGGGACCGGTAAATATGCCAACCGCCATGCCATGGCTGAATCGATTATTGCCTCGGGCTCTGAGCTGGTGACTATGGCCCTTAAAAGGGTGGATATTGAAAATCGCGATGACGATATCCTTGCTCCTTTGATTGAGGCAGGAGTTAACCTGCTGCCGAATACCTCAGGGGCGAAAAATGCCAAGGAAGCAGTGTTTGCCGCTAAGTTGGCCCGTGAGGCGCTGGGTACCAATTGGCTTAAGCTGGAAATCCACCCGGATCCTAAATATTTGATGCCAGATCCGATTGAGACATTGGCTGCGGCGGAAGAATTGGTCCGTGAAGGTTTCATCGTGCTGCCATACTGCCATGCCGACCCCGTGCTGTGTAAGCGCTTGGAAGAGGTGGGTTGTGCGGCGGTGATGCCTTTAGGCGCGCCGATTGGTTCCAACAAGGGGCTGGCCTCGCGTGATTTCCTTGAAATCATTATCGATCAGGCCAAGGTCCCTGTGATTGTCGATGCCGGTATTGGCGCACCATCCCATGCAGCAGAAGCAATGGAAATGGGCGCAGATGCAGTGTTGGTAAACACGGCCATTGCGGCGGCAGCGGATCCTATTGCGATGGGGCGTGCCTTCAAGTTAGCGGTTGAAAGTGGCCGTATGGCGTATGAAGCCGGTTTGGCAGGTACGGTAAACCATGCCATTGCCTCCAGCCCATTGACGGCATTTTTGGATCAGCCGGCTTAAGGAGCTTGCGATGAGTTTCGTTGATGATTGGAAGCAATTGGATTGGGATGATATCCGGTTGTCCATCTATGGCAAGACGGCGGCGGATGTTGAGCGCGCACTGCGCAAGCCCAAGCGTGATCTGGAAGATTTCAAAGCCCTGATCTCGCCGGCAGCTGAGCCTTACCTCGAGCAGATGGCACAGCAGTCCGCTGCCCTGACCCGCAAGCGCTTCGGTCATACGGTGTCATTTTACATTCCGTTGTACCTGTCTAACCTGTGTGCCAATGCGTGTACTTACTGTGGCTTTTCGATGGAAAACCGCATTAAGCGCCGCACGTTGGATATGGCCGAGATTGAACGCGAGTGTGAGGCCATCAAGGCCAAGCAGTTCGATAGCATCCTTCTGGTGACCGGCGAGCACGAGCGTAAGGTCGGGATGGAGTATTTCCGCGAGGCACTGCCGGCGATCAAATCCCACTTCAGTTACCTGGCCATGGAAGTGCAGCCGTTGGATCAGGACGAGTATGCCGAGCTAAAAACCCTCGGCCTTGATGCGGTCATGGTCTACCAGGAAACCTACAGTGCCCCGACTTACGCCCAGCATCACCTGCGTGGCAATAAGATGGACTTTGAATACCGCCTGGAAACGCCGGATCGCCTGGCCAAGGCCGGTATCGACAAGATAGGTATTGGTGCTTTGATTGGCCTCGAAGAATGGCGCACCGACTGTTTCTTTGTCGCCGCGCACCTCGATTACCTTGAGCGCACCTACTGGCAGACCCGTTATTCGATTTCCTTCCCGCGCCTACGCCCGTGCGAAGGTGGCTTACAGCCAAAATCGGTGATGGATGACCGCCAGCTGGTGCAGCTGATCTGTGCCTACCGTCTGCTCAACCCTGAGGTAGAGCTATCGCTATCGACCCGCGAGTCGGCGCAATTTCGCGATAATGTGCTGCCGCTAGGGATCACCACGATGTCGGCAGAGTCCAAGACCCAGCCGGGTGGTTATGCCGATGATGAGCCGGAGCTCGAGCAGTTTGCGATCAGCGATGAGCGCCCGGCTGTCGATGTCGCCGCAGCGGTCAAGCAGCGTGGCTTTGAGGTGGTGTGGAAAGATTGGCATCACGCCTACTCGGGTTAACTGCCTAGATAAATGATTTAATAAAAAACGCCCGCACAGCATAGCCGTGCGGGCGTTTTCTTTATGTTGTCTCGCTATTAACGAGTCAGTGGCGCTGTTGCCTGCTCAAGCCATGCCAGATCATCACCTTGCAGTGACGGACTCAGTACCTCGAATACGTTCTGGTGGTAGTTGTTGAGCCAGCTTAACTCGGCATCTGTCATCAGGGACAAATCAACCAAGCGACGGTCGATAGGCGCGCGGGTCAGAGACTCGAAGCCCATCACAGTCATGTCGCCAGCGGTTTCCACTTCGACAACCAGCTCTAGGTTTTCGATACGGATCCCGAACGCATCTGCACGGTAGTAACCCGGCTCGTTCGACAACACCATCCCCGGCAACAAGGCTGTTGGGTTGTGTACTTTGGCGATGCGTTGCGGACCTTCGTGAACGCTCAGGAAGTGGCCGACGCCATGGCCGGTACCGTGGTCGTAATCGAAACCGTATGCCCATAGGTGCTGGCGGGCAAGGGCATCAAGTTGTGAGCCTGTGGTGCCTTTCGGGAAGCGGGCAGAAGCCAGGCCGATATGGCCTTTAAGTACCAAAGTGAAGGTTTTCTTCACGTCATCGCCCGGCTCACCGATGGCAATAGTTCGGGTGATATCGGTAGTACCGTCTGGGTACTGGCCGCCTGAATCAACCAGGTAGACGTTGTCCATTTCCAGCACGCTTGGCTCGGGCTGGTTGTTGTGGTTGTAGTGGCACATCGCCGCATTGCCGGCAGCCGCTGAAATAGTATCGAAGCTGACATCGGTGCAGCTGCTGTCTTCGCTGCGGAACTGCCACAGCTTATCTGACAGGGTACCTTCGTCGAGCAGGTTACCTTGGGCAACTTGGCTATCGACCCATGCAAGGAACTTGCTGACAGCTACGCCATCGCGGATGTGGCAAGCTTTCATGCCGGCAATTTCCGTTGGGTTCTTGGCCGCTTTCGGTAGCAGGCAAGGGTCGGCAGCATCGAGCAGCGTGGCACCTGCATCACGCAGGGTTTGGCTCGCCCACGCATTGCTGGTGGCAGGGTCAACCAATACGGTTTTGCCTGAAAGCTGCTTGAGGCCTGCTTCCAGTGCTTCCGGTGCATTGACGCGGACACCCTCACCGACATGGTCAGCGAAGCCCTCAGGCAGGCGGCTTGGGTCAATGTAGAAGTCAACGCTCTGATCGGCGTGAAGCAATGCGGTAGAAAGTAGCACAGGTAGGCTAGGTACATCGCTGCCACGGATATTGAGCAGCCAGGCTATGCTGTCTAGTTGGGTGAGAAGTACCGCATCGGCTTTTTGCTTGGTGAGCTCGGCGGCAATCAACGTACGTTTGTCGCTGCTGCTCTGGCCGACGAAGTCTAGACCCATCAACTTGGCCTGGGACAAGGTCGCTTCAGGGCGATCTGACCAAAATAGCTCGATTGGATTTTCGCCAATGCTGACTAATTCCAATTCACCTGCAACTTGTGTTTGGGTGCGGGTTAGCCATGCCGCGCTATGCAGTCGCGGATCAATCGCCACTTTGCTGTTGGGTGCTAGGTTGTCCAGTGCCCACTGTACCGGTGGCTCTTCAATCAGGTGGCGGTATTCGTAAACGTCGCTCGGAACCTGCTTGCGCACCTGGACCACGTAGCGGCCGTCGACAAACATCGCAGCTTTGTCGCGGGCGATCACTGCCATACCGGCCGAACCGGTAAAGCCGGTCGCCCAGTGCAGGCGCTCGTTGTGGGCAGGGATGTATTCGCCTAGGTATTCATCTTCGTGTGGGATCAAAAGGGCGTCGAGCTGGTTTGTTTCCAGCCATTGGCGGATCTGCGCGACGCGTTGCGAGATAACTGCTTGCATGTGCTTACTTTTCCTTTCACTGAGTCACCGTCCTTGTGACGGCTATAAGGGCAGCCTGAATAACAAATACCCCTTTTAGCCACTCGGTGGCAGCAGGAAATATTGGCTGTTCAGGCTGATCTTCCTAAATTAGCGCTTTTGCGTAATAGCTGCAATTAGCTAACAGACAAATCTCGGCAGCGTGAGGTGATAATTTGTCGTAACCAGCTATGCCCTGGGTCTTTTTCTTGATGTTGATGCCAGAAAAGGGTGTAGGCCATAGGAGGAAGTGCTGATGGCAAGGGCAATACCGCCAAATCCAACTGGGCGCTGATGTATGAGGCAAAGTGGCTCGGGGCGGTAAAAACCAGATCGGTATGGGTACATAGGCTGGCTGCGCTGTTGAAGTCCGGGACATACATAGCGATATCCCGTTGCAACCCCCGCTCGGCCAGTTTGTAGTCGAGCAACCAGCGGTCGTCATTGCCACAGCGAACTTGGATATGGCGCTGTTGGAGGTAGTTGTCCTCATCCCAATGCTGGGACAGGATTGGGTGGCCTTTGCGTACCAGGCAGCACTGGGTATCGCGGCATAGTTCGGTAAATACGATCCCCTTTGGCGGCATCAGCGTCATCATCGCGTCTTTAGGGTTGAGATCCTTGCCGGTGATGCCAAAGTCAATTTCACCGTTGATCAGTTTGTCGAAGGTATTCGGTTCCCACGCCTGGGTGTCGAGGATGATATTCGGGCCCTCGGCAAAGATATCCCCGAGGAACTGCGGCAGGAACAGCGGATAGGCGCTTTCGACCAAAGCCATTCGGAAATGCCGGTCACTGGTGTGGGGCACGAAACTGGCAGGAGCCGTTAGGTGCTCGATATCCCTCAGTAATTGCTCGAGCATTGGCATCAAGGCCATGGCTCGTGGGGTGGGTTTCATGCCATGGGCGGTACGGACAAACAAAGGGTCATCGAATTGTTCGCGCAGGCGGTTGAGGCTTTTGCTGACGGCTGACTGGCTCAGGCAAAGCCGTTTGGCTGCAAGTGTGACGCTGCCTTCCTCAAGCAAAACATGGAGGCAGACCAACAGGTTGAGATCCAACCTGGCGAGTTTTTCAAATGACACGGAACCGTTCTCCCCGAAAAAGTCGTGATATTCCTAAATGGAAAATCGGTGTTGAATATATACCATTTCTTTTCATATCTCGAACGCCGTAAACTGCCGCCATTGCTCAACAGGATAATACTATGCAACCGAAACACTCTGCGGATAAACGGCTGGTGGCCTTGATGGTGACCCTGGTGCTGTTCAGCCCGCTAGCCATTGATATTTACCTGCCAGCGCTGCCGGCGATGGCGGATACCTTTGCGGTCGATTTGACCCGGGTCCAAGATACCGTGACCTGGTTTATGTTCAGCCTTGGCCTCGGCCAGTTGCTGGCAGGCCCGTTGGCTGACCGTTTCGGCCGCCGTCCGATTGCCCTTGGTGGTATCGCGATTTACGGTGCGAGCGCCGCACTGGCCTACGTTGCCCAAACCTTGGACATGTTGTTGGTTGCTCGCTTGCTGCAGGGCTTCGGTGCCTGTGCAACTTCGGTAGCCGCTTTTGCTGCGGTACGCGATAGCTTCGGCCCCGAGAAAAGCGGCCGGATGATCAGCTACCTCAATGGTGCGATCTGCTTTATTCCGGCATTGGCACCCTTGCTTGGTACCTGGTTGACCCATCAGTTTGGCTGGCGTGCCAACTTCAGCTTCATGGCGGGTTTTGCCCTTGTCGCCGGTTTGTTTATTATGCTGCTGTTCCGTGAAACCCGCCCGGCAGATACTGATACCTCCGGCTCTGCGATCAGCTTGTCACGTTACTGGTCAGTCCTGAGGGAGCCAACTTTCTTGTACCATGCCAGCCTATGCATGCTGGCAATGGCAGTAATTTTGGCTTATGTAACCTCTGCCCCGGCGTGGCTGATGGTAGAACTTGGCCAGAGCATGAACCAATTCACCCTTTGGTTTGGCATTAACGCAGCCTTGAATATCTTGGCTTGTATGGTTGCGCCGAAGTATATCGACCGTTTCGGTTCGCGAAAGACGCTCAATACCGGCCTGGTGATCTTGATTGTGGCAGGTATGTTGATGCTGCTGGTGGGCCATATTGCTGAAGCATGGGCATTTATGCTGCCGATCTTCATGTCTTCGTTTGGCTTTGCCTTTGTGCTTGGCTCTGCGGCAGGCAAGGCGCTGGCACCATTTGGTGACCGTGCCGGCACGGCAGCTGCACTTTTGGGTTTGTTCCAGATGAGTGGTGCCGGTGCCATGGTCAGCCTGACCCAGCGCTTGGGCTTGAGCTCGCCGGATTTGATGGTCTTGCAGATGTGGTTGCTGATCCCGGGCTTGTTCCTGTTATGGACTAAGATGGGCCGCCGTTGGCACGAACCCGTAACAGCCTAATACTCTCGATAATAAAAAGACGCCGTCCCTTTTAAGGCGCAGGGTCTCGACAACCCTTACTCACTAGTTTGCCTGCCACCCTGTGGCAGGCTTTTTTTATTCCCAAAGCTAGGTAGCTGTTTCCGCCTGCTGTTTTTTCCCTTTCCACTGCTGGATAAGCAAGCCGCAGACAATCAATACCAAGCCAGCTAGTGTTGAGGCGTGGATCTCCTCGCCGATAATTGTCGCCAGCAGCATCAGTGAAATAAATGGCGAGATGAAGATCAGGTTACTTATCCGGGCAGTGTTGCGGGTCAGTTTGAGTGCATTGATCCACAGCACGAAGGTCACGCCCATCTCGAACAGACCGACATAGCTCACCGCAGCCCAGCCTTGCCAAGGGATCGCTGTCCAGCCACCGGTATATAGGCTCAAGCCGATGGAGAATGGCAGTGAAACCAAAAAGCCCAGCAAAACACCCAATACCGCATCGGCCTGGTTCTTGGTGTTGAGGATCCAGTACATCGCCCACAGCAGGGTCGACAGCAATGCCAGCGCAACGCCGGTTGGGTTGTCGAACTGCAAGGCCATTACATCCCCTTTGGTGGCAATCACGACCACGCCGAGGTAGCCCAGTGCACATGCTGCCCAGTCTTGTTTGCGGATTTTCTGGCCGAGGAATACCGCTGCCATCAGCGTTAGGGTGATCGCCCAGCTATAGTTGAGCGGCTGGGCTTGGGAAGCCGGCAGCAACTCGTACGCTTTGAACAACACCAGGTAGTAGGCAAATGGGTTGATCAGACCCAACAGCAGGTAGTACAGCGGCCTTGCCATGAAGGTACGGCCCAGCAGGTGCAGCTTGCCCTGATAAAACGCGATGCCGGCAAGGGCGAGGGCGGATACCACACTGGCGGCAACCAGCATCTGGATCGGGGTGAAGAAATCGAGAGTAATTTTAAATGCGGTGGCAACGGTCGACCACAGCAGGACGGCTGCCAGGCCATACCCGAGCGCGTAACGTTCGTTCATTGTTCATCCATAATCAATTGCTGCACCGGCTTGGCAGCAGGGAGTATAAGGTTAGGGCGTCAGTGTATTCGATTGCACGGGAGCCGACCAGAAAATTGCTGTAGGGAATGTGAGCTGGGTTGTTGGGCGAGTAGTGAGGTGGCTTTCTGCATTATCTAAACTGGACATTTATCCAGTATCCTCTTAGCCTTATTGGCAAAAGCAGATCAATTGCTGGTTAATCAAAGGGTCAGGAATAAAGCATGATGAATGAGTGGTTGTCGGGATACGGCTTGGCGATGGTGACGGGGCTATCCGGCGCTGTGGCAGCAGGGGGGATCGCGGCATGGCTGGTGAAAAACCGCTGGCAACAGCAAATGGAGCTTTTGCGCCAGAAAGCAGAAGCCGAATTGAAACTGGCCCAGAGTAAAATGCAGCATTACCAGAGCCAGATTGACGAGCGCAACCAGGAACTCGACGAGATGGACATCGAGCGTGACAGGCTGACTGCCGAGTTGCGTCAGATGCATGGTCGATTGGCGGCAGCGCTGGAAAAAATGCGCCATTTCGAAGCGCTCAGGAACGAGAAGCAGTACCTGACCGAACAACTGGAAAACAGTCGGATGGCCAATGCCGGCCTCGAAGCGGACTTGCGTGAGCAGGAAGCCCGCCATTTCGAGGAGCAAAAAGCGGCGGATGATAAAATTGCCCTGCTGGAAAATGCCGAAGAAAGGCTGCGGGTGCAGTTCGAGAGCCTGGCCAATAAGATGTTCGAACACAAGGCCCGAACGGTTGACCAGCAGAACAGGATCAGCATGGAAGGCTTGCTTGGGCCGCTGCGCGAGCAGCTCGAGGGTTTCCGCAAGCAGGTTAACGACAATTTTAGCCAGGAGGCCCGCGAGCGTCATACCTTGGTCCATGAGATCAACAACCTCAAGCAACTCAACGAACAAATGGCACAAGAGGCCGTTAACCTGACCCAAGCACTCAAGGGAGACAATAAGGCTCAAGGTAACTGGGGTGAAGTAGTATTGGCCCGGGTACTGAGCGAGTCCGGCCTGCGTGAGGGGCATGAGTACCAAACCCAGATCAGCCTCGAAAACGAAGACGGTAAGCGCTACCAGCCCGATGTTGTGGTGCACTTGCCGCAGAATAAGGATGTGGTTATCGATGCCAAGATGTCGTTGGTCGCTTATGAGCGTTTCTTCAATGCCGACAATGTCGCCGAGCAGGAACTGGCACTGGGTGAGCATGTCGCCTCGGTGCGCAGCCATATCCGCGGCTTGAGCCGCAAGGACTACCATCAGCTGCATGGGGTAGAAAGCCTCGATTATGTTCTGATGTTTATTCCCGTCGAGCCGGCATTCCAAGCGGCTATCGAAGCCGACCCAAGCCTGATCCGCGATGCGATGGATCAGAACATCATGTTGGTAAGTCCGACCACCTTGCTGGTGGCATTGCGTACAATCAACAACCTATGGCGTAATGAGCGCCAGAATCAGAATGCCAAGCAGATCGCCGAGCGGGCCAGCAAGCTCTATGACAAACTTCGCTTGTTTGTCACTGATATGGAAGCGATGGGGGCCTCTTTGGAAAAGGCCAACCAGAGCTACCAAGGTGCTATGAACAAGCTAGTCACGGGGCGCGGCAATGTGATCCGCCAGGCTGAAGGCTTTCGCCAGTTGGGCGTCGAGGTCAAGCGTGATATCAGTCCGTTGCTGACCGAGCGGGCGATGTTGGGGGCACCGGATGAAGATGTTCTACCTGACGACGCTTTGGCCGCGATTGGCGAGGATGGTCCGGCAGCATAATAATGCGGTGTGGACATAGATGCAGGTTGTGCTTTGAGCAAACCTCAACCATCAAGTACACTAGGGCGAAATAAAACGTTAACCATGACGGAAGTAGCATGACGGACACCACACTAGAGACGACCCATTTTGGCTACCGGACTGTAGCCAAGGAAGACAAGGCGGAAATGGTTGCTGAGGTATTTCACTCGGTAGCAGCCAAGTACGACATTATGAATGACCTGATGTCGATGGGAGTCCACCGGGTGTGGAAGCGCTTTACCATTGATTGCAGTGGTGTTCGCCGTGGTCATAAGGTCCTAGACTTAGGTGGTGGTACGGGTGATCTGACCGCTAAGTTCTCGCGCATTGTCGGTGATGACGGCCAGGTGATCTTGGCAGATATCAACAATTCGATGCTAAAGGTAGGCCGCAGTAAACTGCGTGACAACGGCATTGTCGGCAATGTCGGTTATGTTCAGGCTAACGCCGAGGAACTGCCTTTCCCTGATGATTACTTTGACTGTATTACCATCAGCTTCTGTTTGCGTAACGTAACAGACAAAGACAAGGCACTACGCTCGATGTATCGCGTACTTAAGCCGGGTGGCCGCTTGTTGGTATTGGAATTCTCAAAGCCGATCGTCGAGCCGTTGTCGAAAATCTATGACGCTTATTCGTTCCACCTATTGCCTAAAATGGGCGAAGTGATTGCCAACGATGCTGAAAGCTACCGTTACTTGGCTGAATCCATCCGTATGCATCCTGATCAGGACACGCTGGAAGGGATGATGCAGGGTGCCGGTTTTGAGCAGACGAATTACTACAACCTGACCGGTGGCATTGTTGCCCTGCACCGTGGATACAAATTCTGAGGAACCCATGCCTGTTGATGCGTTTGTTACCGGGGCGATCGAGACCTCACTCAATGCTCTGCTGAAAGACGATGAAGACAGCCAGCGTCGCCTTGCCCGTTTGAAGGGTAAGGTGATCGGCGTGACCATCAATGAATTCGGCAAGCAGCTGTATTTTGTTTTCAGCCAACAGATCGATGTGCTGGGGGCCTATGAAGGCGAGGTAGACTGCCAGTTAGCTCTTAACCTTTCCGTGTTACCAGAGCTTCGCCAGCAAGCCAATCTGACCCAACTGATTAAGGCCGACAAGCTGTCGCTGGACGGTGATATCCAGTTGGCACAGCAGTTCTCTGCCTTGCTGAGCGGGCTGAAACCCGACTTCGAAGAAAAACTTTCGCAATATACCGGTGATATCGTTGCCCATACCTTGGTCAGTGGTGCCAAGCAGGGCGCGCGCTTTATCCAGCAGGGGGTAGCCAAACGCCAGCGTGATTTGGCTGAGGTGATCACTGAAGAGTGGCGCCTGGCCCCGCAGGCGCTGGAAATCGCCTATTTTGCCGATCAGGTCGATGATCTGAAAATGGACGTGTCGCGCTGTGAAGCACGCCTCAACCGCCTCATGGAGCAAACTCCACGATGATGGTGTTGTCAGAAGTTAAGCGCCTATACCAAATTACCGCTGTCCAACTACGTTACGGGCTGGATGAGCTGCTGCCGGAAGACCCTCGGCTCAAATTGCCAAAGGCAATGCGCAAATCCCTGTTCTGGCTGCGTAACGAGCACCCGGAAAAACCATTGGGCGAGCGCCTGCGTTTGGCGCTGCAGGAGCTTGGTCCTGTGTGGATCAAGTTCGGCCAGATGATGTCGACCCGCCGGGACTTGTTCCCGCCGCATATCGCCGACCAATTGGCGTTGTTGCAAGATCAGGTCGCGCCGTTCGATGGCCGCCTTGCTAAGCAGCAGATGGAAAAAGCCTTGGGTGGCCCGCTTGAGACGTGGTTCGATGATTTTGATGAGGTGCCATTGGCATCGGCGTCAATTGCCCAAGTGCATACCGCAACCTTGAAGGAAACTGGCAAGGAAGTGGTGCTCAAGGTGATCCGCCCGGATATCCTGCCGGTGATCAAGGCCGATATTACCCTGATGTACCGTATGGCAGGCCTGCTAGCCAGAGTCTTGCCGGATGCGCGCCGCTTACGCCCGGTCGAAGTGGTCCGCGAGTACGAGAAAACCTTGCTCGACGAACTGAACCTGATGCGAGAGGCCGCCAATGGTATCCAGCTGAGGCGTAATTTCGAAGACAGCCACATGCTGTATGTGCCTGAGGTTTACACTGATCTTAGCCGGGAAAACCTGCTGGTCATGGAACGTATCTATGGTATTCAGGTGTCGGATATCGATGCGCTGGTGGCTAACGGCACCGACATGAAACTGCTGTCGGAAAATGCCGTGACGATCTTTTTTACCCAGGTATTCCGTGACAGCTTCTTCCATGCTGATATGCACCCGGGCAATATCTTTGTGGCACGGGAGAACCCGGAAAACCCGCAGTGGATTGCCCTCGACTGCGGCATTGTCGGCAGCTTGAACCGTGAGGACAAACGCTACCTGGCCGAAAACCTGCTAGCGTTTTTCAACCGGGATTACCGCAAGGTTGCAGAGTTGCATGTCGATTCTGGCTGGGTGCCGGAAGATACCAATATCGACGAGTTTGAGTTCGCGATCCGTACTGTGTGCGAGCCGATTTTCGAAAAGCCACTGGCCGAGATCTCGTTTGGCCATGTGTTGCTTAACCTGTTCAATACCGCGCGCCGCTTCAATATGGAAGTGCAGCCACAGTTGGTATTGTTGCAGAAAACCTTATTATACGTAGAAGGATTGGGACGCCAGTTATACCCGCAACTCGATTTGTGGGATACCGCCAAACCTTTCCTAGAAGACTGGATGTCTCGTCAGGTCGGTCCGCAGGCCGTGATTGACGGGGTGAAAACCCGGGCGCCATTCTGGGCTGAGAAATTACCGGAGCTACCGGAATTACTTTACGATAGTTTGCGCCAAGGCAATGCGCTGAACCAACGTATCGATAAACTCTACGACAACTTCATGGAGAGTCGACGTTACCAGGGCCTGGCAAGGTTCTACTTTGGCATTGGTGCAACTCTGGTTGTATGTTCTGCCATACTTTTTAGTAATCACATTGAAAACTATTCGGCTATCAGTGCTGCAATGGGGGTCACGTTTTGGTTACTTGGGTGGCGTGCTTGCCGTAAATAGACGGTAAAGTATGCAGCCAACACATATACGATTCGTTATTAACCACAATTAGCTGAGGTAAAACAAGCATGGGTGGTATCAGTATCTGGCAATTGCTAATCATTGCACTAATCATTGTTCTGCTGTTCGGAACCAAGAAGTTGCGTACATTGGGCGGTGACTTGGGCTCTGCCGTGAAAGGTTTCAAAAAGGCTATCAGTGATGATGAGCCTTCTGCTGCTAAGAAAGACGCAGCAGCTGATGCGGACTTCGATCAGAAGAAACTAGCTGATGAACAGCAGGGTGATCAGGCTCAGAAGAGCCAGAAAGACAAAGAGCAGGTTTAACACGTGTTTGATATCGGGTTCTGGGAACTAATACTGATCTCCGTGGTGGGATTGGTTGTACTGGGGCCGGAACGCCTACCTGTCGCGATACGTAGCGTATCGCGCTGGATTGGGGCTGCACGTAATATGGCGAACTCGGTCAAGGATGAACTGAACCAGGAACTCAAGATCCAGGAACTTCAGGAAAACTTGAAAAAAGCCGAGCAAATGGGGATGAAAGATCTCTCGCCAGAGCTGAGGGACACTGTTGAGGAGCTGAAGAAAGCAGCATCCGATGTGCAGCGTCCTTATGGCGACAAAAAAGACGAGCAGTCCTCGGCGACGACCTCTCAAAAGCAGGATTAATATAAGTCACTATGTCTACTGTTGAAGACACGCAACCGTTATTCAGCCACTTGCTTGAGCTGCGTAACCGGCTGTTGCGTTCCATCCTGAGTGTCATTGTGGTTTTTCTTGGCCTGGTGTGGTTTGCCAACGACATTTATGCCTTCATCTCAGCGCCTTTGGTAGAACGTCTACCAGAAGGCGCGAGTATGATCGCTACAGATGTGGCATCGCCATTCTTTACGCCAATTAAGCTCACCTTGGTGACCTCGGTGTTTATTGCTGTGCCGATGATCTTGTATCAGGTTTGGGCCTTTGTGGCACCGGGGCTGTACAAGCATGAGCGCAAGCTGATTATGCCGCTGCTGTTTTCCAGCTCGCTGCTGTTCTATGCGGGTGTGGCTTTTGCTTACTTTGTGGTATTTCCACTGGTATTTAGCTTCTTTACCAAAACAGCACCGGAAGGGATCACGGTAGCGACGGATATAGCCAGTTACCTGGACTTTGTCCTCGCACTGTTCTTGGCATTCGGTATTGCGTTTGAAATCCCGGTGGCCATTATCCTGCTGTGCTGGACAGGGGCCACGGATCCAGAAAGCCTGCGAACAAAAAGGCCGTATATCATCGTCGGTGCCTTCGTGGTAGGTATGATGCTGACGCCGCCAGACATGATCTCGCAGACCCTACTGGCGATTCCGATGTGCCTGTTGTTTGAGGTTGGCTTGTTCTTCTCACGCTTCTATGTCCGTGAGCAAGAAGAAGACGATGCTGCTGAAGAACAGTAAGGCATTCAAAACCCTGTGTTACAGGCAAGAAAAACCGGCTGAGGCCGGTTTTTTTATGTCTGGAGCTTGGGAAACTGGTCTAAGAGGCTAGAGGCTAGAGGCTAGAGGCTAGAGGCTAGAGGCTAGAGGCTAGGTTGATATGACCCCCGTAAAGTCCAGCCAATGCGCTGTTCTTTTGCGACGGGATTTGGGATACAAAAAAGCCAGCGACGGTGCGCTGGCTTTGGTTGTATTTGGTAGCGTTTGCTATCAGAAGAATATGTGCGCCATCATTGCGATGACTGGCAGGGTCACCAGGGTACGCAGGATGAAGATCATGAACAGCTCCCACGGCTTGACCGGGATTTTGCTGCCGATCAGCAGGGCACCGATTTCCGACATGTAGATCAGCTGGGTCACTGACATTGCAGCAATCACAAAGCGGGTTAGGTCGCTCTCGATACCCGATGCCAGAATAGACGGCAGGAACATATCCGCAAAGCCGACCACGATGGTCTCAGAAGCTGCTGCTGCCTCAGGGATGCGCAGCAACTCGAGGAACGGGATAAACGGCTGGCCAAGTAGGCTAAATACCGGTGTGTTCTCGGCAATCACCAGGGCAATGGTACCAATCGCCATCACGACAGGCAGTACGCCGAAAATCATATCAATCGCGTTCTTCACCCCTTCGACGACCATGCTACGCAGGCTTTTCACCTGTGAGGCTTTCTCCAGCGCTTGCTCAAGGCCAAAGCCAATTACGGTCTTGCCTTCCGGTAGGGCTTCGATATCGCCCTCAAGCGGTTGACCATCGATGTAGCGGTCTTTCTTCCACGAAAGTGGTGGTAGGCGAGGGACAATCACCGCTGCCGCCAAGCCTGCAAGGCACACTGTTAGGTAGAACGGGGCAAACATATGCTCAAGGTTTACCTGGGCAATGACGACTAGGCTAAACGTAATAGATACCGCGGTGAAAGTGGTACCAATAACCGCAGCTTCACGCTCGGTGTAGATTTTGCTCTCGTACTGTTTGCTGGTCATCAGTACGCCGACACTGCCGTCACCTAACCAAGAGGCGATACAGTTTACTGCCGAACGGCCCGGCAGGTTGAACAGCGGGCGCATTACGCGGGTGAACAGGGCACCAACAAACTCCAGCAGGCCGAAGTTAAGCAATAATGGCAGTAGCAAACCGGCAAAAAGGAAGACAGAAAAGAGTACCGGCAATAGATCATTCAGAACCAAGCCGCCGGTATCACCATGGTGGATCATCTCAGGGCCGATGCCAAAATAGGTCATCACGACAAAAATCGCGCCCAACTGTTGGACAACGAACCAAGGCAGTGACGGGTTTAATAGGCCGCTCAGAAAGCCACTCTCTAGCACGGCTTTAGGCTTTAATAGCTTGGTGGCGATCGAAGCAACACCGGTTAGGGCGATAACGAAAGTCACCATGGCTGGCAGCATGCCATCGAATAGAGCCTGAACCGATTTGGCCAGAATAGCGATTGGGATTGTCAGTGAATCCTGATAACTGATAGGTGCCATGAAAAGGAAGACACCGAGGAGCGACGGTAGGAGGAACATGAGCCATGGGCTCTTTTTACCGTTTTGGGAAATAACCTGATCCTGCATATTTGGCCTTTAACTGATTGATAAGCTAAGAGTAAATAAATGCTTCATTCTCTGTGGAATAAATATTCACTGATCTTCCATAATCAGGTCGGGCAAGATTACAGTTTTTCCTCATGAATTGGAATGATTTCGGTGAATAATCGGCTAATTATTCATTTTTTACCGCATTAATGAAGGTTCTTTCACATCCTTTGGATTGGCCCTGAGAAAAAATATGCGCAGTAGGCTGCATGGCTTATAGCGGAGAGTGGTGGCTCAGGCCGTGCATGGTATGTTGGTCCAATCGCTCAGTATCAGGCGAAAGGGGATCTTGTGAAGGTAACTGCTGAGGAAATAAGACTGGCAGGGAAGTACGGCAGGGTAGGCAAAGATATTTATTTATATCATTGAGGCTTTAAGTTTCTTTAATTTTGTGGCTAATTCAGAAGCTTTGAGAAAATTTACAACTATCAAAGTGTTGATTCCCCAACAAGTTTCAGGAATTGCGTGAGCAAGCTCAAAATTTAGCTGTCAGCGTTCATTCAGAAACGAATTATAAGCTCCAAAAGCTCATTTACGCAGGGTAAAAACCGAGCAATTTTTGGAGTTACAAATGAAAACATTAAAACTATTACCAGCAGCAGTGATCCTTGGCTTATCCGGTCTTGCCCAGGCCGGCTATGTAGAACTCGGTGCGGAGTATGAAGACTTCAACTCATCCCACAACCACAATGATTTTGTGATGCCGTACCTGGCGACTGGCTTTACGCCTGTTGCTGATTTGCCATTGCACTTTGCATTCAAATTCAGTGACAAACAGGCGACCCGTACTTCAACGGATGCGACGAGTGGCCGAGAATTCAGCAATGACCGTTCGCGTCAGGAATACATTGTTTGGTATGACTACGACGTTACAGACAAGTTCACTTTCTCTCCGCGTTTGAATATCCGTCATAACGAATACAGCCAAACCAATACCCATGATACCGAGTGGCGTATCCACCCGAATATGACTTATGCCTATAGCGATATGGTTACCCTTGCGCTGGATGGTTTTGTGGCACCGGTGACGGCCAAGTCAGTATCGCGTGGCAACGATACTGGCAACCTCAACAACTATACCGACTACCTGCACGAGTTGGACTTCCAGGTGCGTACCCAGCTCAATGAATCACAGGCATTCCGGGCATCGATCTACAGCGAATACAAGAAGACCAGCAACACTACATTGGCCAGTGAAGCCGATACCATGGAAGAGTGGCAGCTACGCTTGATTTACAGCCACCAGTTTGACCGTTTCTCGATTTCGCCATTTGCCCGTTTGAATCTAAAGCGTGATTTCAAAAATGCAGTGGGTGAAAAGAAAGATCAGGCTCGTAACCGATACGGCGTATTCGGGGACTACCTGCTGACCAGCAACATGAATGTGGTGTACGAGGCCTACTACCAGTCCGAAGAGCAGAAGAACTACCAGAATGAATCACTGGAGATTGGTGATCAGGACAAGATGTTCTACAAACTTGGTTTGCGCTACAACTTCTAAGCATCTGCCAGTCACTAAGAGCTGAAATAAAAAAGGGGGCTGATAGCCCCCTTTCCTTTGTCGCAGCGAATTAGCCAAGTGGCTTATCGCAGACTCTTGCAAACTATCTCATGGTAACGAATTCTTCTGAACCCGTAGGGTGGATAGCTACAACTGAGTCGAAGTCTGCTTTGGTTGCGCCCATCTTCATTGCTACGCCGAAACCTTGGATCATCTCGTCCACGGTGTAGCCGATACCGTGTAGGCCAACGACTTTCTCGTCTGGACCAGCACAAACCAGTTTCATCTTACATGGCTGGCGGTGTGAAGTGACGGCTGTGTACATCGCGGTAAAGCCAGATTGGTAGACCTTAACGTTCTCTTCGCCGTACTGGGCAATTGCTTCAGGCTCAGTCACGCCGATAGTGCCGATTGGTGGGTGGCTGAACACCACGGTCGGTACCAGTTTGTAATCCATCTTGGCGTCTGGCTTGTTGTTGAACAGGCGCTCGGATAGCTGGCGGCCAGCTTTGACGGCTACAGGTGTTAGCTCGATACCGCCTTCCATGATGTCACCGACACAGTAGATGCCGTCAACATTGGTTTGCTGGTACTCGTCAACCTTGATGTAGCCACGGTCGTTGGTTTCAACGCCCGTTGCTGCAAGGTTGATCTTGTCGGTGGTTGGCTTACGGCCAATCGCCCAGATCAGTACGTCAGTGTTGTGTGATTCACCGTTTTCGAAGTGCAGTGTGATAGTACCGTCAGCTTCCTTGACCACTTCTTTTGGTACGCTGTGGGTGTGCAGCGTCGGACCTTCTTTGTCCATCACCTCAACTAGAGTGTCGATGATCATTGGGTCGAAGCTGCGAAGTGGTGACTCTTTACGGACAAACAGGTGGGTGTCGGTGCCTAGTGCGCTTAGTACGCCTGCAATCTCAACCGCAATGTAGCCTGCACCAACAACGGCGGTGCGTTTTGGCTGTTCGTTCAGTTCGAAGAAACCGTTAGAGTCGATACCGTGCTCGGCACCCGGTACGTTCGGGATGGTTGGCTCGCCGCCAACAGCGATCAGGATGTGGTCAGCAGTGTAGTGCTCGCCATTAACTTCGATAGTTTTTGCATCAACGAACTTGGCGAAGCCGTTGATCACTTCAATTTTGTTGTTGCCAAGGACATTGTCGTAGGCGGTGTGGATACGGCTGATGTAGGCTTCGCGGCTCTCAACCAGTTTGCCCCAGTCAAGGCCTTTGACATCGACATCAAAACCGTAGTCTTTGGCGTACAGGTGCATTGCTTCTGCAATTTGGGCACCGTGCCACATTACCTTTTTCGGTACACAACCCACGTTGACACAGGTACCGCCCAGCGCTTTGGCTTCAACCAATGCGACTTTGGCGCCGTACATTGCTGCACGGTTGGCTGATGCAATACCGCCGCTACCACCACCGATACAGATGTAATCAAAATGCTTTGCCATGACTTTACTCCAATTCATTATCTTATTTTATGGCTGAGCCTAGTGTAATCAAGAAAAGCGGCAGTTACGAGAGGGGGTGGTCGATAAACGCACAGCATTTATTGCGTGATATCAAAGGAAAGGGAAATTGGCTAGGCCATAGCAAAAAGGTGGCTGACGCCACCTTTTGTTATTTATTAATGAGTTAGCGCTGGATTGCTGTGCTTACTCCGGTACCACCCATTCCACTTTGTAGTGGCCGTGGTTGGGGGCGATGGCGTCTTTTAGCCAAGGCAGGATTGCCTGCATTTGGCCTTCTAGCTTCCACGGCGGGTTGATCACTATCATGCCCGAGGCGGTCATGCCGCGCTCTTCAGTATCAGGTTCGACCCCAAGTTCGATTTGTAAAATCTTGCGGATACCCAGATCTTCTAACCCTTTGAGCATTTTGTCGATGTTCTCGCGGTAAACCACCGGATACCAAATGGCGTAAGTGCCGGTTGCCCAGCGCTTGTGGCTTTCCTTGATCGCTTTTACCACATCCATGTACTCGTGCTTGAGCTCGTAAGGTGGGTCGATCAGTACTACGCCACGGCGCTCTTTCGGAGGCAGGCTGCCCTTGAGGCGGGCGAAGGCGTCCTCTTTGTAAATCCTAACCTGGCGATCGCCGCGGAATTCCTGCAGCAATAGTGGGAAGTCGCTCGGATGCAGTTCGGTCAGTACCATGCGGTCCTGATCGCGGATTTGGGCACGGGCAACTTTCGGTGAGCCAGGGTAGTAGCGCAGCTCCTCGCCGTCATTTAGCACCTTGATAGCGTCGATGTAGCTGGCGATCTCTGCCGGGATATCGTCACGCTGCCAGATCCGGGCAATGCCTTGCTTGAACTCGCCAGTTTTTTCACTGCGCTCATCCTGAAGGTCGTAACGGCCGACACCGGAATGGGTATCGTGGTAAACGAAGGGTTTTTCCTTTTGTTTCAGGGCATCCAGGATCAGGCTCTGGACAATGTGTTTGACCACATCGGCATGGTTGCCGGCGTGGAAACTATGGCGGTAGCTCAGCATGGCTGGGATCTCGACAGAATAGGAATAAATAAGGGCAAGTATTATCGCCAATTGGCTGCGAATAGCCAGTAGGCGTGATGACTTTCCCGCTTCGGCACTGAGATCTAGTTTACTATTAGACTGTACAATGACGATTTAGCGTAATGAAAGGATTGAAATTAGCCTCCCAAAGACGCATTTATTAATGGATAACCAATTTAAGGAATTGCGCATGACCAACCCACTACTTTCGATGACGGGCCTGCCTCCGTTCTCGCTTATCCAACCTGAGCATGTCAAACCTGCTGTCGAGCAGGCAATTGATGACTGCCGGGCTGCCGTGGAGCAAGTGCTGGCGTCTGATACACCGCCAAGCTGGGAATCAATTTGTGTTCCGTTGGCTGAGACTGACGATCGCCTTAGCCGCATCTGGTCGCCGGTAGGCCACCTCAATGCCGTGAAAAACAGCAACGAGTTGCGTGAAGCTTACGAGAGTTGCCTGCCGATGCTATCGGACTATGGCACCTGGGTGGGTCAGCACAAAGGCCTTTACGAAGCATTCAAAGCGATCAAAGCCGATGATAGCTTTGCCGGGTTGAGCCAAGCCCAGCAAAAGTCGATCACTGATGCGCTGAAAGATTTTGAGCTGTCGGGTATTGGCTTGCCAGCCAAAGAGCAGCACCGCTATGGTGAGATCAGCAAGCGCTTGTCTGAGCTGTCTTCTTCATTTAGCAATAATGTGCTTGATGCTACTATGGGCTGGAGCAAGTTGGTCACCGATGAATCTGAGCTTGGCGGTTTGCCTGAGTCTGCCCTACAGGCTGCAAAGGCCACAGCCGAGGCCAAGGAGCAGGAAGGCTACCTGTTCACCCTGGATATCCCGTCTTACCTGCCGGTGATGACTTACTGTGAAAACCGCGAATTGCGCCAGGAGATGTATGAAGCGTTTGTGACCCGCGCCTCTGACCGCGGGCCGAATGCCGGTACGTGGGACAACAGCGAAATCATTGCCGAGAAGCTTAAGCTAACCCACGAAATTGCCCGCCTGTTGGGCTTTAATACCTACAGTGAAAAATCGCTGGCGACCAAGATGGCAGAGTCGACCGATCAGGTCTTGGGCTTCTTGAACGATCTGGCTAGCCGCGCCAAGCCGCAGGGCGAGCGTGAAGTTGCCGAGTTGCGTGAATATGCCCGTGCCGAGTTTGGTGCTGAAGCGCTGGAGCCATGGGATTTCGCCTTCTATGCCGAGAAGCTCAAGCAGCACCGCTACAGCATTTCTGACGAGCAGTTGCGTCCTTATTTCCCTGAGCAGAAAGTTGTTGCTGGCCTGTTCGAGGTACTAAAGCGCGTCTTCGGTATGGACGTCAAAGAGCGCACAGGCGTTGATACCTGGCACGAGTCGGTGAAGTTTTACGATATCTTCGATGCCCAAGGCGAACTGCGTGGCAGTTTCTACCTCGACCTGTATGCCCGCGAACACAAACGAGGCGGGGCATGGATGGATGAGTGTATGGTCCGCCGTACCCGCCAGGACGGTACTCTGCAGGCGCCGGTCGCTTACCTGACCTGTAACTTCAACAAACCTGTGGGTGGCAAGCCAGCACTGTTTACCCATGACGAGGTGGTCACCCTGTTCCATGAAACCGGCCACGGTATCCATCATATGCTGACCCAGATTGAAGTTCCGGCGGTCTCGGGTATCAACGGTGTGCCTTGGGATGCGGTTGAGCTACCAAGCCAGTTCCTGGAAAACTGGTGCTGGGAAGAAGAGGCATTGGCTTTCATTTCTGGCCATTACGAGACCGGCGAACCATTGCCAAAAGAAATGCTGGATAAGATGCTGGCCGCCAAGAACTTCCAGTCGGCGATGGGGATCCTGCGCCAGTTGGAGTTCGGCCTATTCGACTTTACCCTGTACACCGAATACGACCCTGAAGTGGGTGCCAAGGTGCTAGATACGCTGGCGGATATCAAATCCCGCGTGTCAGTGGTACCGAGCCCTGAGTTTGGCCGTTTCCCACATAGCTTCAGCCATATCTTTGCGGGTGGTTATAGCGCGGGTTACTACAGCTACCTGTGGGCCGAGGTCCTGTCGTCGGATGCGTACTCGCGTTTCGAGGAAGAGGGGATCTTCAACACCCAGACCGGTGCCGATTTCCTAGACTGTATCCTCGAGCGCGGCGGTAGCGAGGAGCCGATGGACTTGTTCAAGCGCTTCCGTGGCCGTGAGCCGCAGATCGATGCATTGCTGCGCCATAGCGGTATCACCGGCTAATTGTGGTCTTTGACTGGCAATAAAAAAGCACCCCGAGGGGTGCTTTTTTTATACGTGGTGCCGGTTACTCGCTGGCGATGATGCTCAGTGGCCAGCCCATGTCGCTTTGGCGGGTGGCTTCCTGCTGCAGTTCGGCATTGGTCAAAGGGTTGGCCGCCAGCCAACTGGCAGGCAGTGATAGGCTCAGGGCGTTGTCTTCGGCCTGCAGGGTGAATGGCGGCTGGTGGCTGCTGTCCCGGCGGTGGCAGAGGATCACGGCCAGGCGTAACAAGCGTAGCAGTCGGGTCGCACTTTGCGCCGACAGGGCATGTTGCTCCGGCAGGCTGGTCAGGTTCTCGCGGTAGCGGCGTAGCAACTCACCGATCAGGTGCTTCTGGGCACGGGTGAAGCCGGGTAGATCGCTATGGTGGATCAGGTAGGCTGAATGTTCGCCACTCTTCTTGAACTCGATCATGGTGCCGATTTCATGCAGGGCAGTACTGGCATCAAGCAGGTAGTGTGCTTGTGGCTCTGGCTTCCATTCTGACAGGCAGCTGGCCAGCAGGGCACGGGCAGTGTCACCGACATTGCCGGCATGGATGCTGTCGAGCTGGAAGCGGGTCTGTAGGCTCTGCAAAGTACGCTCACGGACATCGTTGTGGCGCATCTGGCTCATCATCTCGTACACCATGCCTTCGCGCAGGGCGCCACCGGCAAGGGTCATAGACTCGATACCCAGTGATTCGAAAATCGCGATCAGGATAGACAGGCCGCTCGGGAACACCAGGGCACGCTCTAGGGTCAACCCTTCAATATCGAGATCCTCAAGGCGCTCGTACTGCATGGCCTGGCGCTGCATCCGCTTGAGCTTTTGCAGGGTAATGATTTCATCCATCCCCTGCGCCAGCATGATTTCCTGCAGGGCCTGAACCGTGCCACTGGCACCGACACAGGTCTGCCAGCCCAATGTCTGGTATTGCTCGACAATGGGGGCAATGGCTGCCTTGGCAGCGGCGATCGCGGCATCGAAGTTGGCTTCGGTGAGGTAGCGGTCTTTGAAATAGCGCTCAAGCCAGGTAACACAGCCGATTTTGAGGCTGGTCAGGGCACTGGCATCAAACCCCTCACCAATGATGACCTCGGTGCTAGCCCCGCCGATATCGACAACCAAGCGCTTGCCACAACCGCCTGAGGTATGGGCAACGCCTTGGTAGATGATCCGGGCTTCTTCTTCGCCAGGAATGATATCGACCGGGTAGCCGAGAATGCTCTCGGCTTTGGAAAGAAAGGCCTCGGCATTGACGGCGGTACGCAGTGCTGCGGTACCGACAATGCGGATATTGCTTGCCGGAATATCCTGCAGGCGTTCGGCAAATAGGCTGAGGCAGTCCCACCCCCGTTGCATTGCCTCAATACTCAGCTCGTTTTCGCTGTTGAGGCCGGCAGCCAGGCGGACTTTACGCTTGATCTTGGCCAGGGTCTGGACGGTGCCTGCGACCTCCCTGACAATCCACATGTGGAAACTGTTGGAGCCAAGGTCAATGGCGGCGTACAAGGGTGATACTGTTCTTTCCATAGGCATATCTTTCTTTTTACTGCTGTTTGTTCTGCTGCGGACGGCGACGGTTACGCTGGCGCGACTGTCCCTGGCGCTGTGAACCACCACTGCGGCGGTTGCCACCTTGGCGTGGTGAACGTGGTACGCTGATTGGCGGCGGCAGATCATCTAGCAGCGCTTCCGGATCGTATTTCGACAGCGGAATAGCGTGCTCGATGTAAGTTTCGATAGCCGGCAGGTTGATAGCGTACTCTTCACAGGCAAAGCTGATCGAATGGCCGCTGGCACCAGCACGACCGGTACGGCCGATACGGTGGACGTAGTCTTCGGCATCGTCAGGTAGGTCGTAGTTGAATACGTGGGTTACCTGAGGGATGTGCAGGCCACGGGCTGCAACATCGGTTGCCACCAGGATATCAACTTCACCTTGGGTGAATTGCTCCAGAATGCGGACACGCTTCTTCTGCGGTACATCACCGGTTAGCAAACCAACGCGGTGTTTGTCTGCGGCCAGGTGGGCCCAGATATCTTCACAGCGGTGCTTGGTATTGGCAAAGATGATAGCGCGGTCAGGCCATTCTTCTTCGATCAGGCTCTGCAGCAGGCGCATCTTGTCTTGGTTCGATGGGTAGAACAGCTCTTCCTGGATACGGTGGCCAGTCTTCTGCTCAGGCTCGACGACAACGCTTTCAGGCGAGTTCATGTGCTCGAACGCCAGTTCTTTCACGCGGTAAGACAGGGTTGCCGAGAACAGCATGTTCAGGCGGTCCTGCGGTGCCGGCATACGGCGGAACAAGAAACGGATATCCTTGATAAAGCCAAGGTCGAACATACGGTCGGCTTCGTCGAGTACCACAGCCTGGATAGAGCGTAGGTCAATCACGCGCTGCTTGTAGAAATCAATAATACGGCCACAGGTACCGATCAGGATATCTACGCCAGCTTCAAGCTTCTTCTGCTGTTTCTCGTAGGCTTCGCCACCGTAGGCTAGGCCCGCGGTTAGGCCGGTGCTTTCGATCAACGGCTTGGCATCGTTGTAAATCTGGATCGCTAGCTCACGAGTTGGTGCCATAATAATGGCACGAGGATGGTTTTGCTTACGCTCCTCTTTTGCCGGGGTTAGCAGCAAGTGGTTGAAAGTCGCGGTCAGGAAAGCCAGGGTTTTCCCTGTGCCTGTTTGAGCCTGACCAGCAATGTCACGGCCGGAGAGCACTACCGGCAATGCCAGCGCCTGGATCGGCGTACAATTATGGAAACCTTTGGCTTCCAATCCTTGTAAAACCCGAGGTTCTAAACCCAGGTCGGCAAATTTTTGCTCTGTGATGTGAGTCGTCTTCATTCGTATAGAATATCAGCTTAGGGTTGCAATACGAAACGGATTCCATTCAAATAGGGCATCGATTTGCTGGTTAAAATCAAATCAGCTAACAAAATCAACCATTGGAGTGGAAGATGAGCGACAAGATTGTGCAGCTGACAGACGCAAGTTTCGAAAGCGATGTAATTACTGCTGCAGGCCCGGTACTAGTCGATTTTTGGGCTGAATGGTGTGGTCCTTGCAAAATGATTGCCCCAATTCTTGATGAAATCGCGGACGAGTACGAAGGCAAGCTGACTATCGGTAAATTGAATATCGACCAGAACGCAGCGACACCACCAAAATTCGGTATCCGTGGTATCCCAACACTGTTGCTGTTCAAAGACGGCGGCGTAGCGGCAACCAAAGTTGGTGCCCTGTCAAAGAGCCAGCTTAAAGAGTTCCTAGACGCGAACCTATAAGCAACTCTGCTTCGAACCGTGCACAATTTCTCGTTGTGCATGGTTTGACTTGCGTCTATGCTAGACGGATGAGATCTTTAGTGCTAACTTATTGCACGTAAATTGTAATTCTGTTCATTCCTTGACCAGCCCCATTGGTCAGCTTTATCTCAATTAACATAGAACCCCAATTTTGACTGACAAGAAACCCACCACTATGAATCTAACTGAACTGAAGAACCAACCTATTTCTAAGTTGGTTGCGCTTGGCGAAAGCTTAGGACTGGAAAACCTGGCGCGTTTGAGAAAACAAGACATCATCTTTGCAATTCTCAAACAGCATGCGAAAAGTGGTGAGGACATTTTTGGCGATGGTGTTCTAGAAATCCTTCAAGATGGCTTCGGCTTCCTCCGCTCTGCAGACAGTTCTTACCTCGCCGGTCCAGATGATATCTACGTTTCTCCTAGCCAAATCCGCCGTTTCAACCTTCGCACTGGTGACACAATTGCCGGCAAGATCCGCCCACCGAAAGACGGTGAGCGCTACTTTGCCCTGCTGAAGGTTAACGAGGTTAACTACGACAAGCCAGATAACGCGCGTAACAAGATCCTGTTTGAAAACTTGACGCCGCTACATGCCAACGAGCGTATGCGCATGGAGCGTGGTAACGGTTCGACTGAAGACATCACGGCCCGTGTACTGGATTTGGCTTCGCCAATCGGTAAAGGCCAACGTGGTTTGATTGTTGCTCCGCCGAAAGCGGGTAAAACCATGTTGCTCCAGAACATTGCCCAGAGCATTGCTTACAACCACCCTGAGTGTGAGTTGATGGTATTGCTGATCGACGAACGTCCGGAAGAAGTGACCGAGATGCAGCGCCTGGTTAAGGGTGAAGTTGTTGCATCGACTTTCGATGAGCCAGCATCGCGCCACGTACAGGTTGCTGAGATGGTGATCGAGAAGGCCAAGCGCCTAGTTGAGCACAAGAAAGATGTTGTGATCCTGCTTGACTCTATCACTCGTCTGGCTCGTGCCTACAACACCGTGATCCCGTCATCAGGCAAGGTCCTGACCGGTGGTGTGGATGCCAACGCCCTGCACCGTCCGAAGCGTTTCTTCGGTGCGGCACGTAACGTAGAAGAGGGCGGCAGCCTGACTATCATCGCAACGGCACTGGTTGATACCGGTTCTAAGATGGATGAAGTTATCTACGAAGAATTCAAGGGTACAGGTAACATGGAACTGCACCTATCCCGTAAGATCGCTGAAAAGCGTGTCTTCCCGGCGATTGACTTCAACCGCTCTGGTACCCGTCGTGAAGAGCTACTGGCGAAATCTGACGAGCTGCAGAAGATGTGGATCCTGCGTAAGATTGTTCACCCAATGGGTGAGACCGATAGCATGGAGTTCCTGATCGACAAGCTATCGATGACCAAGACCAACGACGAGTTCTTTGACGCGATGCGTCGCCAGAAGTCGTAGTCTGTAGCAGTTATTGCTGCTTGACTCACAGTTTTGAAAAACGCCGCAACTTGTGGCGTTTTTTATTTTTGATACACTGGCATTCTTAATTGATCGTTGTTCAATTGCGGCTTTGCTGGTAATTGACCCCGATAGATCGATATACTGTGTTTGTTATCAACATGTGATTTTGGATTGGGATGATCCTGATAACCGACATATCTTTTTTCACCAAGGAGGTGACATGCGACTAGGAAAGTGCATGCAGATAGGTTTACTGGCTGCAGGGATGATGGCCGCCCAGGCCACCGCTCAGGTAGCCATTCAGCCAACTGAAATTTCTCAACAGGATGTTGAGCAAGTCCAGTCTTCCCTACAGGTTAAAAACCGGGTGTCGGCCCTACACCAATACTATGACAGCAGTGAGTTTGCCCTGTTGGAAACCCATTTGTCCTCATTGCCCCCCTTGCAGCAAGAAGCGGTGCGTAGCCAGCTGATTGACCATGCTATCGATTATGCGGATAACCCTGATGGCCTAGATCAAGCCAAAGCCGATTGGCTCGAGGCCCAAACTGGCCGTATGCCGGTGTTCAATGTGGTCGAGCAAGGTGATGGCTACCTGGTGACCAAGTCGGCTTTTCATTATGGTGCCAAGGCCCGCAGTTTGGTGATCCGCTGGCAGCAGCAGTTGTTGGCCCAGCAGATGGTCGACCAAGCGGAGGAGGGGGGACTGCAACTCTCACAGTGGTTGACCGGGGATATTCAAACCCAGACGACCCGCCGTGATATCTTCCTTGCCCAGTTACCACAACTGTCACAGACAGCCGTAGATGCTTTGGCTGAACAATTTACCTCGGATAGTAAATTACTTTGGTTGCCGGACAATGCGGTGATTGCTGCGGTTGCCGCGGCGTCGGATGATGAAGGTGTCTATCATTTGCTGTGGCGCCGCCGCAGCGACCAATATAGCTTGGCTGAACTCAACCGTTTGGCCGCCCTGGCACCGCAGCCGAATGCGACGAAGCAACTGATGGCGGCGACTATAAACCCGACGTTGAAACTCCAGGCCTACCGCGCGCTCATTACCCTCAAACCGTTACCTGTGGCTGCCAGGGATTTTCTCAGCGACAAGCTGAGTGAAGTCGATGATGGCGAACTGGTGGCTACCGAACTCGCCCGCAGCGGCTATCTTGACTGGCTCGAGCAACTGGCTTCGGTCAGCCGTAGCCAGGTATTGCAGAAGAACTTCCGTTCGGCGGTTGCCAAGCTGCCTTAAGCTAGCCCTGGTATTCAGGCAAGGGCTGGATCGCAGTGGCCGGATTTTCCGCTGTCCTACCGTTAACAAGTCGTTATAATGTTTTGATAATGATTATTTGTACCCGGAGGCTGAAGCCAGCGCCGGGTGCTGGTGTATTTAGGATAGGTAACCGCGAAACCGATGAAGTTCAAGGATCTGCGAGAATTCATAGACTATCTGGAACAACAGGGTGAGCTTAAGCGCATTACCCAGCCTGTCGACCCGGATCAGGAGATCACCGAGATTTGTGATCGTACCCTGCGTGCCGGCGGACCGGCGCTGTTGTTCGAAAACCCGGTTGGCTACGATGTGCCGGTACTGGCCAACTTGTTTGGTACCCCTGGCCGTGTTGCGATGGGAATGGGGCGTACCGAAGTGCGCGAATTGCGGGAAGTCGGCAAGTTGCTGGCCTACCTCAAAGAGCCCGAGCCGCCCAAAGGATTCCGTGAAGCGCTGGATAAGCTGCCGGTGTTCAAGCAGGTGCTGAATATGCCCGTCAAGCGGCTGCGCAGCGCCCCGTGCCAAGACATAGTCTGGCAGGGCGATGACGTCGACTTGGATAAAATTCCGGTAATGAGCTGCTGGCCTGATGATGTGGCACCGCTGCTGACTTGGGGCCTGACAATCACCAAGGGGCCAAACAAAAAGCGCCAGAACCTTGGGATATACCGCCAGCAGAAAATTGCTAAGAACAAGATCATCATGCGTTGGTTGGCCCACCGCGGCGGCGCCCTTGATCTGCGTGACTGGATGGAAACCCATCCCGGTAAGCCTTTCCCGGTCAGTGTGGCGTTTGGTGCCGATCCGGCGACAATTTTAGGTGCCGTCACACCGATCCCTGATACTTTGTCGGAGTATGCCTTCGCCGGCCTGTTGCGTGGCCGCAAGAGTGAAGTGGTCAAGAGCCTGACCAATGACCTTGAAGTGCCGGCCAGTGCCGAGATTGTGCTTGAAGGTTACATTGACCCGAACGAGTTTGCCGACGAAGGGCCATATGGTGACCATACTGGTTACTATAACGAGGTCGAGCGTCACCATGTGTTCACGATTACCCATGTAACCATGCGTAAGGACCCTATCTACCACAGTACTTATACCGGCCGTCCGCCTGATGAACCGGCTGTGCTTGGGGTCGCGCTGAATGAAGTCTTCGTGCCTATTTTGCAAAAGCAGTTCCCGGAGATTGTTGATTTCTACCTGCCGCCGGAGGGGTGTTCCTACCGCATGGCGGTGGTATCGATGAAGAAACAGTACCCGGGCCATGCCAAGCGGGTGATGATGGGCGTCTGGTCCTTCCTGCGCCAGTTCATGTACACCAAGTTCGTCATAGTGGTAGATGAAGATGTCGATACCCGTGATTGGGGTAGCGTGGTTGCTGCGATGAGCCGCAATATGGACCCGGTACGTGACACCCTGTTTATCGACCAGACCCCGATAGACTCGTTGGACTTTGCCTCTCCGGTGGTGGGCTTGGGGTCCAAGATGGGGCTCGATGCAACGGCCAAGTGGGAGGCGGAAACCGCCAATGCGGTGGCTTACCCACGCCCACAAGCTGAGCCGGAGCACCATGCCTTGGAGCAAGAAATCAAACAGCTCCCGGCAGTGATTGATTTTTACCTACCTGCAACAGCAGAGCATGCTGGCGTGGCGGTAGTGACCATCGAGAAAGACCAAGAGGGTCAGGCATTGCAGGTCATGGATAGCATCTGGGCGATGTTAGCCACAAAGACCGACACCAAGTTTATTATTGCTTGTGATGGTGATGTCGATGCCCGTGATTGGAATGATGTGATCTGGGCGGTAACCACCCGGATGGATCCAAGCCGCGATACCCTGATAGTCAACCAAGCTGCAGAGCATGGTGCCAGGATTGGCCTCGATGCGACCAACAAGTTGCCGGGTGAAGCAAGCCGCGAATGGGGGACGCCGATCGTCAAGTCAGCGGAGGTGGTTGCCAAAGTGGATGCTATCTGGGATGAACTAGGGATTCTGGGTTAACCTTGCTAGTAAGCTAAACCGAGACGTCGAATTTGCGAGCCAAATTCGAAAGTTAGAACCATAAACCAATGCCCGGTCTGAACACCGGGCGTGAGAACATAAGTATGTACCAAGTCCGCCTGCTGCCCCATGATGTGAAGTTTGCTACCGATGGTGAACAAACGCTGCTTGAGGCTGCGCTCAACGCAGGCATTGCCTTTCCCAACCGCTGTCAGGTCGGTGCCTGTGCCATGTGCATGTGCCGTAAGCAGCAGGGGGAGATCCGCTATCAGCTCGAGCCTATGCTCACCGAGAAGGAGCAGGCCGAAGGTTGGATCTTTGCGTGTCAGGCAATGGCAAACAGTGATTTGGTACTCCAGCTAGATTAGAGGAAGAGAATGTCCATCAAATGCGAAGTAACATCCGTCGAGCCGTTGGCCTGTAATACGTTTCGTATCCTGCTGCGCCCGGAGCAACACATTGAATTCAAAGCTGGCCAGTACTTACTGGCGGTGATGGGCGAGAAGGATAAGCGTCCGTTTTCTATTGCCAGCAGCCCGTGTCGCGAAGGGGAGCTGGAGCTGCATATCGGGGCGGCCGAGCATAACCCTTATGCTATCGAGGTGGTCGAGCACATGAAGGCGGCACTCGAAGGCGGTACTGCAGTTGAAATCGAAGCGCCGCACGGTGAAGCCTGGGTGCGTGAAGATAGCGACAAACCTCTATTGTTGATTGCTGGCGGCACCGGCTTCTCGTATGTCCGCAGTATTTTGGACAACTGCCTGGGCCGTGGTATCAGCCAGCCAATTTTTGTCTACTGGGGCGGCCGTGATGAATGCCAGCTCTATGCCAATGACGAACTCAAGGCGCTGGCAGATAAGCATAGCAACCTGACTTATGTCCCTGTGGTCGAGAGTGCACCAGAAGGTTGGCAGGGTAAAACGGGCAATGTGCTGGAAGCGGTAAGCGATGACTTTGTCTGCCTATCTGCCTATGACATCTACATCTGTGGCCGTTTTGAAATGGCCGGTGCGGCGCGTGAGCAGTTCTCGGCCGAGAAGGGTGCCGAGCGCGAGCGTATGTTCGCCGATGCGTTTTCGTTTATATAATGCATCGGCTCTGGGAAGAGCTGGCCCTAGGCGCTTGGAAAAGCTTGATGGCTAAGCGGGTTGAACCAAATGAAGTGACCCCCTAAAAGTAGACACCTCTTCTCAGAATAAGAGGTGTTTATCATGAAAGTTATAACCCGGCGAACCTACACACAAGAATTTAAAGTTGCTGCAGTTCAAGAATCTATCGATTCTCCAGATACGGTGAAAGCCGTTGCTGCTAGGCTAGGTATCTCACACAAAGTTTTGTCTTCATGGAGAAGCGAATTGGCGACTAAAAAGAGAGCTCCTAAGCCAGTAGAAAACAAAGGTCCAGAACAAAGCCTCAAACAGCTTGAAGCTGAAAACAGGAAGTTACGTAAGCAGCTTGAGCGTGCTGAGTTGGAGAACGAAATCCTAAAAAAGGCGAAGGAGTTCTTCGACAGTCAGCAAAAGTAAAATTTGCTTATATACACAGGGTTAGCACTGTCAGAAGAACGGTAAAACTGATGTGCGACGTGCTAGGTGTGTCGCGCTCGGGTTACTACAAGTGGCTTAACAATCAGCCCTCGGACCGGACAAGGTACAACCAAGGGCTGCTGGCTTTTTTGCGGCAGCAGATAAAGAAACATCGTCGTATCCAGGGCTACCGCAAGCTCTGGGAGGAAGCCGTTGCCTATGGATATGCCTGTAACAAGAAACGGGTTCAGTCTCTGCTTCAGCAAATAGGTTACCGTTCTAATGCTTGTAAGCGGCGCTTCGGTGTTGTCAGGCCAAGGGAGGTTGTGCCCACGGCCCCGAACTACTTGAACAGGAACTTCAGTGTAGAGGCCCCTGACCGTGTCTGGGTCTCTGATATAACCCAAATCCGCTGCCATGAAGGCTGGCAGTACCTATGTGTCATTATCGATTTATACTCCCGCCGTGTTGTTGGCTGGGCAACCAGCTACATGAACTCGGCAGAGATAGTCCTAAGGGCTTTGAAGAAGGCTTGGAATGCACGCAAGCCGGAGGGTGAAGCATTGATGTTCCACTCGGACCGAGGCTCGCAGTACCGTTGCTATGATGTGCTGAAATGGCTCACCAGAAGGAAAGTGACAGTCAGTATGTCGAGGAAGGGAAACTGCTGGGATAACGCATGTTCGGAAAGCTTCTTCGGCTTGATGAAAAAGGAATGGTTCTCCAACCTTGAGCAGATGTCACGAAAGGAAATGGTTGCTGAGTGTCGCAACTATATCAATGGCTATTACAATGTAATCAGAAGGCATGGGACCAATGGTGGATTGAGTCCCATGATGTACGAACTTGAAAATTAACCCCCGTGTCTACTTTACGGGGGTCATATCAAAAATGGCCATAGCCCATAGCCCATAGCAAAAAGTCAAAAGGCGAACCCACCGGGTTCGCCTTTGTTGTTTTTACCGGCCGCGTTATGCCGCGCTTGTCTGTGCGACCTTGCACTTGACCCAGGTTTCGTTGAACCACAACGAGGCGATGATGATCATCCCGCCGATGGATAACCGAACGAGATCGACATCGCGGTTCCAGATCAGGATATTGACGATAAGGCCCGCCGGTACCAGCGCATTGTTCATGATTGCCAGCGCGCCGGCATTGACCAGGGTTGCCCCCTTGTTCCAGAGGAAGTAGCCAAGGCCAGAGGCGATGGTACCTAGGTAGATCAGGATACCCCATTGGGTGCTGGTGGTCGGTAGCTGCTCGGTGTTACCGAACAGAAGGAACATGGGTAGCGCGACACACACCGCCCCGAGGTAGAACAGGCCGAATACCGTGTGCTGGGGGATATCCTGCAGCTCTTGCTCCATGATTCGCTTGTAGCCGACTTGGCCGATGGCAAAGCTCAGGTTGGCCCCCTGGACGATGAGGAAGCCGGTGACGAAGTCTTCGTTGATCCCCTCGAACTTGATCACCGCCGCGCCCAAAACCGCGATGGCTGCGGTTGCCAGGTACCAAGCCGAGAAGCGGCGGTGCAGCATGTCATAGATCAGGGTGACATAGATCGGGGTGAAGATGGTGAACAGCAGGACTTCCGGTACGCTCAAATAGAGGAAAGACTGGTAGTAAAAGCAGTACATAATGCCGAGCTGGAAAGCGCCGACAACCATTATCTTGAGCGCCAGCGAGCGGTGCAGGTACTGGCGGCGCAAAAATGGCAGGAAGACCAGGGCAGCCAGGCTGACGCGGGTCAGGACCGAGAACCAGGCATCGACCTGGCCGGCTAGGTAGACCCCGATCAGGCTAAAGGAAAAAGCCCAGAGCAAGGTAACAGCGGATAAATATCCCATAGTGGTTGTTCAGGGTAGTGATTTGAATGATGGGGCAAGTGTAGCGAAAAAAGAGCAGGGTAAATACAGCCAATTGGTGTGGATACCGACATCGGAGCTGTGGCCGGAATAGAATCAGGCACGGTGATCGGACCGTGCCTGCCAGGCGTAACTAGGAAGGTTTACGCTTGAATTACTTGAGTGGGATCATCAGCATATCGACCGGTGAGCGGTTGATGAGCTGTTTAGCTGAGCTGAGGATCTTGCTCCAGAAGTCTTGGTGATGGCCGCAAACCACCAGTTCGATGTCCATATCATCGATAGCATGGCAGATCTCTTCGCTGAGATCGCCGCTTCCCACCAGGGTGTGGGAGACTGGGTAGTTGGCCTTGTCGGCCAGTGACTGCAGTTGTTTCTGGGCCTCGTCGGCCATTCTGTTCTGGGCATCGGATAGGTTGATATCAATCAGGCCGGTATACAGTTCTGCATAATTGACGTCGATGTGGATGAGCGACAATTTGGCGTCCAATGCCTTGGCGAGCTCAGCAGCTTTGCCGACGATAACATGGCTGTCATCGGATAGGTCGATAGCAACCAGAATATGTTTGTAAGCCATAGTTTTCACTCCTTGACTTAGGGGCTTTGCTTCATGCTAGCACCTAACTTTAGGAAAAAATATTACCGCGATCGCAACTTGTTCCGCTGTTTTACGAAATAATTTTAGCAGTGGAATTCGTTGAATTATTGAAACTTTTTAATGTTATTCGCTGGACATAAGAAAACATGTCATAGATTGTTTGCCGCTGGGCACGATGAGTTGCATTCTCACTTTTGCATTGTGACAATGGTAACAACAGCGTTTTCATACCACCCGATGAGATTGGTATACACTAGAATAGAAAGGAGTAGTGCGATGTTAGCTCAAGCAATGGTTGATAAACTCAACGAGCAAATCAACTTAGAGTTCTTCTCTTCCAACCTGTACCTGCAGATGAGTGCTTGGTGCGAAGACAAGGGCTTTGAAGGTGCGGCAGAGTTCCTGCGCAAACATGCCGTTGAAGAGATGGAGCATATGCAGCGACTTTTCACTTACGTTAGTGAAACCGGTGCACTGCCAATCCTAGGCGCCATTGAAGCACCAAAGCACGAGTTCGCATCACTGGGTGACGTGTTCCGCGAAACTTACGAACACGAGCAGCTGATCACCGATAAGATCAACAAGCTGGCACATGTTGCATTTACTACCCAAGACTACTCAACGTTTAACTTCTTGCAGTGGTATGTGGCAGAGCAGCACGAAGAAGAAAAACTGTTCAAAGGCATTCTTGACAAGATCGAGCTGGTTGGCGAAGACGGTAAAGCCCTGTTCTTCATCGACAAAGACCTCTCTGCGATGGCAAAAGCTGGATCGACATCAATTATGGATACACCAGCTGGCTAACTAGCCTAGGGGCATCTCGCTATGCCCCTTTTTCACCAGAGCATGGCCAGCTGATAAGTCACGTTGTTCGGGGGCTATACTATGAGTGGTGACGCAATCTTACTCGCACTTTTTTTGGTCGCTGTGGTGAATGTTTCCCGCTATGTCAGTACCTTGCGTACTTTGCTAGCGGTCATGCGCGAATGCGATCCTCTTCTCTATCAACAGGTCGACGGCCGAGGGTTTTTCTCATCCCAGGGTAATGTCACCAAGCAAATCCGGCTTTTCCACTATATCCGAAGCCATCAGTACCACAATCACCATGATCCGATATTCATGGAAAAATGCTCCAAGGTCCGGCGGTTGTTTATCCTTGCCAGTACCTACCTGATGGTGTTTTTTGTCGCTATTTTTGTCATTGCGTATATGGGTATTTAAGCCAAGGTGCTCACACTGTGGTATTCGGCCTGCAGGGCAGGTAGAATTGCGGCACTGTGGCGATGGTAAGCCAACTGTATAAATTAGGGATGCAGGCCAACTGGCCCCTGCGTCCCTTTTTTGTTGGGTGAGCCCTTTTTGATTTTGACCGATAGCGGTGGCGTAATGGCTGAAAAATTTGATGTAGTGGTAATTGGTGCTGGGGCGGCAGGCTTGATGTGTGCGGCTGAGGCGGGCAAGCGCGGGCGCTCTGTGCTGGTGGTTGACCATGGCAAGAAACCGGGACGTAAAATCCTGATCTCCGGTGGTGGCCGTTGTAACTTTACCAACTACGACGTGGCTGCCAGTAACTATGTCTGCCGTAACCCACATTTCGTCAAATCAGCCTTGTCGCAATACACCAACTGGGATTTCATCTCGATGATCGCCAAGCACGGCATCGCCTTCGAAGAGCGTGACCATGGCCAGTTGTTCTGTGAAGACTCAGCCAAAGAGATCGTAGCTATGCTATTGGCCGAGTGCGATCTGCCGACGGTACAGCAGCGCTACCAGATCGATGTCCATGATATTACCAAGACTGAGAACGGTTTTAGCCTCAAGCTCAATACCGAACTGGTCGAGTGTGAGTCGCTGGTGGTGGCGACCGGTGGCTTGTCGATGCCTAAACTCGGCGCTACGCCGTTTGGATACCAAATTGCCGAGCAGTTTGGCCTGAAAATGGTACCAACGACAGCGGGTTTGGTGCCGTTCACCTTGCACAAGGAAGACAAAGAAGCCTTCGCCGAGCTGTCGGGCATCGCTATCCCTGCCGTAGTCGAAGCCGAAGATGGCACTGTTTTCCGCGAAAACCTGCTGTTTACCCACCGTGGCCTGTCTGGTCCGGTGATTTTGCAGATCTCTTCCTACTGGACGCCGGGGCAGAAGGTGACTGTTGATTTGCTGCCGGATTTGGACTTGGAAGAGACCCTCAATGCGATGCGCGACAAGCATCCGAACCAGAGTCTGAAAAACTCGCTTTCTCGCCTGTTGCCGAAGCGATTGATTGAAGTGCTTATCGAGCGGGGGGATTTGGTCGATAAGCCGCTCAAGCAGTTCAACCCGAAAGACATCACGGCGATGGCCAATTATTTCCATAAGTGGAACATTGCGCCCAACGGCACCGAAGGCTACCGCACCGCCGAGGTAACCCTTGGTGGGGTCGATACCGATGGCCTGTCGTCGAAAACCATGGAAGCGAAGGAGGTTCCTGGGCTGTATTTTGTCGGTGAGGTGATGGATGTCAGCGGCTGGTTGGGCGGATATAATTTCCAGTGGGCATGGAGCTCTGGCTTTGTTGCCGGGCAGTATGCCTGATCTAAAGATGCCTCTATAACGGCCAAAACACAGCGGTGCATTGCACCGCTGTGTTGTTTCTGGATTGATTGCCCTATTGGTTATTTCCTGTTTTTATAATTCCGCAGCCTGCTGATGGTTAACCATTTATTTACCCAACTCTTACCCTGATTTCACGTCTGTAAATTAGCGACAAGTTTTTGCTAGCAACTTGCATAAAAATGCCTATAATCCGCGCACTTTTTTATGATTATCATCATCTCTTAGCGGAGTAGAGCTTAAATGAAAAAAATCGCATCAAAAGCGATCGTAATGACCCTTCTTGCGACGTCACTTTCTGGTTGTATTGGTCAAATGGGCACCTCTCAGTTGGTAACAAAAGCCAACCTGAGCGCGGTAGACAACCGTTATGGCCGTGCTGGCCTGTTTGTCCTGCTGGGCCCTGTTTACGGTATTGCGGCGACGGCGGATCTGTTCATCTTTAACACCATTGAGTTCTGGACCGGTAAGAACCCGATCACCGGTAAATCTCCGGCAGTGGCAGACACCCCTGTCGATGCGATTTTCAAAGTAAATAGCCAGCTTGACCCATCTCTGACGACGGTACCCCTGGCAAGTGTACAGAACAGCGATATCTTTGCTGCTAGCTTCCGCCAGATTGATGAGCGTACGCTGGAGATGAACGTGGTTTACCAGAGTGGTAAGCAGGCAGTGCTGCGTGGTGAGCGTGCTGGCGATGAGGTGAACTTCTACCTTGACGGTGAGTTTGTTGCTGTCGTGGGTATTGATGAACTGAGTCAGTACGCTAATAACCAAGCCTAACAGCGTCTTCGGACGACACATAATAAAACGGGAGCCAGTTGGCTCCCGTTTTTTGTGCTGATTCGTACCTAGTTTGGCTTGGTTGGCTGCAGGCCCTGCCAGAGGATATGGAAGGCCCCTTGTTGGTAGTGTGGCTGTTGGGCGAGCTCCGGCTGCTCGATAAGCAACTGTGCGGTACTGAGAAAATGCTGGCGGAAAAAACTCAGTACCAGCGGCATCGGTAGCGGGGCCAGCAGGCCTTGTTGCTGGGCTTGCTCAACCCTGTCGCCAATGAACCCCATAGTGGTCAGCATCAGATCCTGATGGCGGCTAATGGTATAGGCCGGATCGTGGTTGAGCTGTAGCATCAACTTGAGCTGGTTAGGGTGGTCCATGGCCCATGCCAGTGCCTTATCCCAGAGTAACTTTAATTGCTCCTTCAAAGGGCCGGTGTCCGGCGGCGTGCCGAGGGCGTCGGCAAGATCCTGTTTGGCTTCGAGATAAAGTGTATCGACCAGATCCTGCTTGCTGGGAAAATGGTGGAACAGGGTGCCGGTCGCCACCCCGGCCTCACGGGCAATGCTGGCCGTTGATGTGCTCTGTACCCCGTTGGTTACGAACAGGGCCAGGGCGGTATCGAGCAATTGTTTTCTTTTCATGGTTTCCCTTCAACTGGCTCAGCGCATGAAGAAGCCGAGCATCAGTTTCTGCCACCAGCGGTTATATGGCGGCTTGATCAGCCCGGTGGTGGCGTATTTGTGCTGGGTCAGGATGGTTTTGGCCTTGGAGAAGGTTAGGAATCCTTCCTTGGCATGATAGTGGCCCATCCCCGATGGACCGATACCGCCAAACGGCGCATCATCGGCCGCCACATGGAGTAGGGTCTCATTGATGGCCATGCCGCCCGAAATAGTGCTATCCCGGACTTGTTGCTGGACAGCTGGATCTTGGCTCATCAGGTACAGTGCCAGCGGGCGCGGGCGTTGCTGGATGAAGTGGATGGCATCAGCCATCTGGTCATATTCGACAACCGGAAGCAGCGGGCCAAAAATTTCCTCATTCATTACCGTAGCCTGCTCAGGGACGTTGCTGAGTAGGTGGGGGATCAGGCGGTGGCGGTCATCACTACGGGCATTATCGTGGCATGGGAAGACTTCGGCACCAAGCTGCTTGGCTTCGTCCAAACACTGGCACAGGCGCTGGTACTGACGCGGGTTGATCACCGAGGCAAAGTCCGTATTGTCCACACCATTTGGGTAATGGTGGTTGAACTGCTCGATAAAGCTGTCGATAAAGGCTTTAGTCTGCCCCCGTGGCACCAGGATGTAGTCGGGTGCGACACAGATCTGGCCTGCATTCATGCATTTGCCAAACAGTGTCCGCTCAACGGCCAGGCTGATTGGCATATCGTCAGCAATAATGACCGGTGACTTGCCGCCAAGCTCAAGAGTGACTGGGGTCAGGTTATTGGCCGCTGCCCGCATAACATGGTGGCCGATAGCTGTTGAGCCGGTAAACAGAAGGTGATCGAATGGCAACTGGGTAAAATGGGCGGCGGCGTCGGCTTCACCTTCAAATACAGCGACCTGATCCGGCTTGAAGGTCCCTTCGACCAGGGTGCGGAGTACCTTGTTGGTGGCTGGGGTGAACTCGCTGAGTTTTATCATCGCCCGGTTACCTGCCGCAAGGGCAGAAACTAGCGGCCCAAGGCTGAGCATGACCGGGAAGTTCCACGGCACCACGATACCGACCACGCCGACGGGTTGGTAGTGGACAGTGACCTTCGCTGGGGTAAGCATCAAACCGGCATGGCGGCGCGAGGGCTTCATCCAGCGTTTGAGCCTTTTCAGCGTGTAGTTGATGTTATTGATACAGGGAACAATATCGGCCACGAGAGAGTCTTGGCGATGACGTTGGCCATAATCTTCGGCAAGGGCTTGGCAGAGGGCCTCACGATGCTGCTTGATGGCCTGTTTCAAGGAGATTAGCTGATGCTTACGCTCATCAAGTGAAGGCATCGGCGCCTCCCTGAAGGCCGCCTGCTGGGTGTGAAGCGTGCGGTCCATGTTGGTGCAATACTCCGGCTGGAGCTGGATATTTTCGGCCACGGTCATCGGTTGGTCTCCCTATCAGTAAAACCGACTAGTCAGTCGGTTTTTAGTATAGAGGACTTTAGCTGTCTGTGAGCTGGTATTTTGCGCTTTATTTCTTGTGGCCACTTTTCTCGGCGTGGAACACACCGGTAAAGTGGTCGAAATACTGTTGCAATTGGTGGGCATCTTGATGGAAACCGGCGGTTTCTAGCAAGGCGATCCCGGCTTCGCAGGTACACAGGTTACCCGGTTGCTGGTTGCGCCGCAGGGCGTAAGACGAGCCCGTGCCAGGGCTGAGCTCGAGACGTGGAAGGGAAGCGAGCCAAGGACTGCGCCTGATCATCTTGCGGGCTTCTTGCCAGGTGGCATCGAGCAGGATGAATAATGGGGTTTTGTCCTGTGGGCTGTGGAAAGGCTGGGCAGGCACCTTGTCATCGCCGGGAAACAGCAGCCATGGTTGGTAGTGCGGATCGTCCAGCATCTCCAGCAGCGCCTGGGGAGGATTGACCCGATCCCAAATCTGGCGCTGGCAGTGCGGCAGGCTACGCTCCATCAATTGCCCGGTATTGGTATCTTTGCCCATTTCCTTGGGATGGGTAAGCAGAACATAAATGTACGGGCAGCTCAGTGTCGGCTCGGCATGGCAGATACAATTGTGCTGGAAGCCGCAGCGCGGGCAGGGTGTCGTCATGGTGCTGGATATGGGCTTGTGGGTTATGCCACGCAGTGTGGCATAACCCAGATAGGAAAGGGAATGGTTTTGTACTGTGATCCCTAATCCTGGATAGGGCTCTGCTTATCCAGTGTCAGGCCACTGTCCCCTAGCTCATAGGTTTCGCCATTGATGACTTCCTGGCGGGTGGTGAGTTGGCCATCCTCACGGGTAAAGAGCCTCTCGCTGATCAGCCTCCGGCCTTGGTACTGGGCCATGGTCACTTTCACCTTGCCGTCACCGGCTTGCTGCCAGAAGCCTTTTTCTTTGAGGCCTGGTTGACCGTCGCTGTAGCTGTATTCTGTCACGGCCGAGTGATCCGGTAGCAGGTTCAGGGTAGTTGTCAGGACGGTTGCACCCAGCTCGCTATGGCCTTGGTAGCTGCCCACCCAATGCTGGGTAACATCCGTTGCCCCTAGGGTCGCACAGCCGGTGTACTCGATACCCTGCCAAGTGAGGGTCGACTGCCAGCCGAACAGGGCATCGCTCATGGTGTCGTTGCACTGGGCCTGGGTCATGGTCAGGGTGAAATCACGCCCTTTGTAGATCTGTTGGCCGGAGCGGATATCACGGCTGGTAATGGTCTGCGGCTCGGTAGGGTAGCTGATCCGGTTGAGGGAGGCGGTATCCCCAGCCACTTCGATACTCCAGCCGGGTTCATTGCCGAAAGCGCGGGTCTTGCGTGGGGGTTGTTGGCAACCTTGGCGCATTTCGGCAGACAGTAGGTTGATCTGTTTGACGTTGAAACGGGCATCATAATCAGCGGCAAAGCCTTCCTCCGGGGCCGGCTCGAGGTAGCCGATAAACTCGCCGTACATGGGTTCGTATCCCGGTGGCGTAACCGCATTGGCCGCTGGGAGATCGCCGGCCGGCAGATGTAGCCAGTACTGCTGATTGCTGCCACAGGGTTGGATGCTGCGGCTCTCGTGGCCGAGGATCACCTGGCCACGGAGCATAAAGGCTTGCACCTTGCCGCTGCTGGTGGTCACTTCGGGTGTCGTGAGAGCTTCCTCTTCGGGCGTTGGGGCTGAGGATGGGTCACTGGCGCAGCCAGCCAGCAACAGCAAGACGGCAATAGGAGCAAGGGGGAGTTGTCGGCGTATCATCGGGATCCCTCGTTGTGATAGGCTGGGGTATAAAGTCAGTTATACCAGATAAATAAAAAGAGTATCAGAATGGCGTATTGGTTATTCAAGACAGAGCCGGACACCTTTTCGATAGACACGCTCAAGCAGCAAAAAGTTTCCTGCTGGGAAGGCGTCAGAAATTATCAAGCACGAAATATGATGCGTGATGACATAAAGCTAGGGGATCAGGTGTTGATTTACCACTCTTCCTGCAAGGATGTCGGTGTGGTCGGTATCGCAGAGGTGGTGCGCGAAGCGTATCCGGATCATTTCCAGTTTGATCCTGAGGGGCCTTATTTCGACCCGAAATCCGACCCGGACAACCCGCGCTGGATCATGGTCGATATCGAGTACCGTCGCCACTTGCGCTTGGTGTCATTGAAGCGGATGAAAGCGAACCCGGCCTTGGCTGAAATGCCACTGGTCAAGCGCGGCAGCCGGCTCAGTATAATGCCGGTCACTGACGGGCAGTGGCAGGAAATCCTACAGATGACCGGGCAGTTTTAATAGCCGTTGGTAATAACAAAAAAAGGAAGCGTCAGCTTCCTTTTTTGTACCGATAAATTGCTTATTTCAGCAGTTGGTCGCTCAGGTAGTGCGCCACAGCCTCATCGCTGCAATTGCCAATCACTTCGTTCTCGGGTAGGGCAGCCTTGACCTTGGCATGAGACGTGCCCATCACCAGTCCCTTGCCTGCCATCGTTAGCATTTCAACATCATTCATCCCGTCACCAAAGGCAATGCAGTCAGACAGGGCATAGCCTTTTTCTTTGGCGACTGCTTCCAGGGCATGGCCTTTGGAGACATTGGCATCCATCACTTCCAGGCACCACGGGGTTGAGAAAGCCACATTGGCTTTATCGCCGAACTGGGCGTTAATTTTGTCTTCCCATTCAACCAATTTGTCGTGGTCGTGGTCATCGCGGGTGAAGAAGATCTTGGCAACGCCTTCGAGCGGCGGGTTGTCAACGTCAAACAGTTGGTAGCTGAAGGTATCATGGAATTCACGCAAGCTTGGGTCTTCCTGGTTCAACAGCCAGTCGTCGTTGCGGTAGATATGGATTTTCAGCTCAGGATCTTGTTTGGTCATCGCAATAATGCCAGAAATCACCTCGGGGGCGACATCTTGCTTGTAGATCACTTCGTTCTTGCAGTTGTGCACCCGTGCGCCATTGGAGGTGATCATGTAAGCCGGGATCCCCAGTTGCTCGCGCAGCCCTGCCACATCAATATGGTGGCGACCGGTGGCGAAGATAAAGTCTTTGCCCTGGTGGTGGAGCTGGTTGAGGGTATCTTTGGTAAAAGGGGCAATTTTATGGTCCGGGGTCAGCAGGGTGCCGTCCAGATCCGATGCAATAATTTTGTACATGAAACCTCTCGCGGTAGGAACAGAGGCCCAATACTTTTGGTATTGGGGAAACAGTGCAATTTTAAACCAGTTCCCCCAATAGAAAAGAGGCTATTTTATGCGTTGGGTATTTCCGCTTTCCGGAAATGCTCGAGTGCAGATGCCAAAGCAGGGGTACGGAAGGTATCTGATTCGAAGAATAGCTCGTGGCGGGCCCCTTCAATGACTTTGAATTGGCAGTCGCGGTTGGCTTGCTGCATCGCCTGGTGAAACTGCTGCTGGGCAGCGTTATCTATGATGGTATCTTCGCTGGCCTGCAGCAGCAGGACTGGGGTGGTGATATTACCCGCTTCGCTGATACAGCTCTTGGCAGCCGCAAGCCCCTGCCATACCCAGCGGGCACTGGGGCCACCGATCTTAAGCTCCGGCTTATGCTCGTAGAGATCCCTGAACCACTGGTAGCGCACTTTGCTCTGGGTCAGCGGGTTGTTGCTAAAAGGCTTGGGGTAGTAAGGGACCTGTCCCGGCGCATAGCTAGGCTGGCGTTGCAGTTGCTCCATGACCCGGGCAAGGGGAGAAGCAATTGGCCGCATCCACTTGCTGATATTGATACCGTGCATTGGCGCACTGAGTACAGCCCGCTCAATGGTGCCCGGATGGCGGGCCAGGTATAGGCTAGAAATGGTGCCGCCCATGGAATGGCCGAGCATAAAGAGTTGCTGGTAGCCTTTGGGCTTGACCACCGATTCGATAAACGTATCTAAATCGCTGACATAGTCGTTGAAGTGGCCGACATGACCAAGCTCGGTATCTTCGGCGAGGCGATCAGAAATCCCCTGTCCACGGTGGTCGAGGGAGTAGACATCATAGCCTTGGCGTACCAGATCATAGAACAGCTCCTGGTATTTCCAATAGCTCTCGACCCGGCCGTTGACTACAATAATGGCCCTGTCCGGGTTGTTGCCGGTGAATGAGACCCAGCCTATATTGGTGTTGTTGACGCCCTGGAACATCCCTTCTTGGCGTTGGTGCCAAAGTGCGGCAGCGGGGCCGGCCATGGTTTCATCAAAGTGGTTTTCCTGGGACAGGTCAAAATAAGGTGGGGGCTGGACAGTCATTCATCATCTCGGTTAACAGTATCTGGGGCAAGTATAACCCAATGTAATCCTACCTGTTGCCAGAAGGTGTGAACAGCTGTTAACGTTTGGCATTTTTATGCTGCTAATACCAAGCCTTTGGTAGAATAGCGAAAAGGAAGTAAGTCTGTGGAGCTTGAAATTTGGTTGGCTTACCTGGCGACAGCGATTGTGTTTAGCATCGCGCCGGGTTCGGGAACGGTGAATTCCATTAGCAATGGCATGACCTATGGCTGGCGCAAATCCCTAGCATCGATTGCAGGGCTGCAAATCGGCCTGGGAGTTTATATTGTGCTGGTGGGGGTGGGTCTTGGCGCTCTGATCGCCCAGTCAGCAACGGCGTTTGCGGTGATCAAATGGGTCGGTGTCGGCTACCTAATTTGGCTCGGGGTACAGAAGTGGCGTGATCGGGGGCAGTTCCAGATCGCCGGTGATAGCCCGCAAGTGCCCGCCCGCCAATTGTGCCGCCAGGCTGTGCTGGTCAACCTGACTAACCCCAAAACAGTGGTTTTTCTGGTGGCGTTATTTCCTCAATTTATCGACCCTTCCCAACCGCAAATGGCCCAGCTATTGGTACTTGGGCTCACCACGATTGCGGTTGATACATTGGTAATGCTGGGGTATGTGGTACTGGCCTCCCAGTTGGCGGGTTATATCCGCTCGGCCAGAATAATGGCTGCCCTAAACCGCGTGTTCGGCTCGATGTTTATCGGGTGTGGGGCACTGCTGGCGGGCGCCAAAGCCTAAGATTACGGCTGCCTGTATGGGGCAGCCACTGAGGCAATGCGGTATTTGTCCTCTGTTGTGGAGAGTCTTTCAGTTTTATGTATTCCTACGTTGCGCGTCAGCCCATCTTCAATCGCCACCAGAAAACAGCCGGCTATGAGCTGCTGTTCCGTGACGGTGAGAGCAATGCCTTCCCTGCCGATATTGACGAGAACAAGGCGACTTGCCGCTTGATGGTCAACAGTTTTATGGCCGATCGCGATGGCATGGCCCAGCCAGGTAAGCGCTGCTTCATCAACTTCCCCCAAAAAAGCCTGATCCGGCTATTGCCGACCTTGTTACCCCAAAAACAGGTAGTGATTGAAGTGTTGGAGACGTGTGAGCCGAATGACGATTTGTTTTTGGCTATTCGGCACCTCAATCGGCTGGGATATATGATTGCCCTCGATGATTTCAATATGGATCCCCGCTGGGAGCGGTTCCTGCCGCTTGTCCATATCATCAAGCTTGACCTGCTCAAGATAGGTATCGAGGCGGCGTGCGAGTTTATCGCCCACAACCGTGACAAGAAGCTGATGTTTCTGGCTGAGAAAGTTGAGACCCACTCTGATTACACCCGGGCCTATGAGGCCGGATTCCATTTTTTCCAGGGGTATTATTTCAGCCGGCCCGAGTTGCTCAAAAACCGCAACCTCAAACCTGAACGGCTATCGACCTTGCGCCTGTTGCAGGAAGTGTGCCGCGAGCAAGTTGACTTCGAGCGGGTAGGGCAGATCATCGCTTCTGATTTATCCCTCTCTTTTCTGTTGCTGCGCTACGTCAACACGGCCGTTGATAGGCTCAAGGTGCCGATCAGTGAATTCAAGCAGGCATTGGTTTACCTCGGCGAAGAAAAGCTCAAGGTGTTTGTCAGTGCGGTCGCCACGGCACAGGCTTCGTTGGACAAACCCCATGAGTTGTATGCCTTGTCGCTCCAGCGTGGCAGGATGTGCGAAATCCTTGCCACAGCCAGTGGTAAGGGGATAGAAGCCAAGCCTGCGTTTATGGCTGGGCTACTGTCTTTGATTGATGCCTTGCTCGACCAACCCTTGGATGAACTTCTCAACCAATTGCCGTTGCAGGCAGAGATCCGCCAGGCCCTGCTGCACAGGCAAGGGCCTCTGGGGCAATTGTTAGACCTATCTGTGGCTTATGAGCAGGCGCAGTGGCGCCAGGTCAGCCTGTTGGGGCAGGCGTTGGCGATTGATGCACCGCGTATCGGTCAGAGCTATCAGCTTGCCATGCAGTGGTCATCCAAATACGACCTCCAAGCCCCGCCACGTCCTCTTACTGTCGCAAAAACTGGCTAAGAGCTTTCACCGTTTCGGTTAGGGCTGGATTGAGTGTTTTGTTGGCCGGGTAGCAAAGACCCAGCCGGCGGAACATTCTTGGCCCATCAAGCGGAACGGTCACCAATTCCCTGGCTGTTTCCAGCACACCGGTTGGCAGGAAAGAGATCCCAAGTCCAGCCTGGACCAGATGCATCACTTGGGTTTTATGCTCGGCCTTGGCCACCAGGTTAACCGCTAGTCCATCGCAGGCTAACAAACCAATCGTCTGCTGGTGGGCTTCGCAGGGTGGGCACTCGATAAAATCATGCTGGTGGAGCTGCTCCGGCTTGACCTTATCCAGCTTGGCCAGCGGGTGGGAAGGTAGCATACACAGCACATAGTCCTCCTCCCAGAGCGGCAGGAATATCTCATCATCTTGCTTGAACATATCCAGGGTCAGTCGTGCATCGGCTGGCCCATCATGATCGACTAACTCCAGTAACAAGTTGGGAATATGCTCGCGTAGGCAGCTAAATACCTTGGCCAGGGCAGCCTGGCTCAGGTCGGGGAAGTTACCTAACTTAAGCGGCAAGCACTCGGTACGTTGCTGGAACAGCGATGGCAGGCGGTTGACATCCCCAAGAAGGCGGACAGCCAGCGGGTAGAGGTAGTGCGCCTCGTCGGTCAGGTTGACCCCTTTCTTGTGGCGCTCGAACAAGGTGGTGTTGAGCTCATCTTCCAGCTGCTTGATGGCATTAGAGATTGAAGGCTGGGAGACAAAGCAGCGCTCAGCGGCGAGGGTGATGTTCTTTTCTTCGTAGACCGCAACAAAAAAACGCAGCAGGCGTAGATCCATGGATTTACTCTGGCAGGCAAGTGATGTGGCTATGATAGCAAAGAAGCCTTGCCAGCAAAGTGTTTGGGAAAAGGATACAGTCAGAAAACACAAAGCCGGGCAAGAGCCCGGCTTTGGTGACAGAGAGTAGGATTAGCCTACGCTGTAGTAAGTGGCTGCGCCAGGACCTACAGGGATACCGAATACGAATACCCATAGGTAGAACATTACGCTCCAGCCAACGATGAATACCAGCGAGTATGGCAGCATAGTCGAAATAAGCGTACCTAGGCCTAGGTTCTTCTTATAGCGAGTTGCAACCGCCAGGATCATACCGAAGTAGCTCATCATCGGGGTGATGATATTGGTCACTGAGTCACCGATACGGTAAGCCGCCTGGATAGTTTCCGGTGCGTAGCCAACCAGCATCAGCATCGGAACGAAGATAGGTGCTGTTACTGCCCACTGCGCCGACGCCGAACCTAGCATCAGGTTGATGAAGCCACACATCAGGATGAAGGCGAAGAACAGTGCAGGGCCTGTTAGACCGATAGACTGTAGGAAGTCCGCACCAGCAACCGCAAATACCTGACCGAAGTTGGTCCAGCTAAAGAAGGCAACGAACTGTGCAGCGAAGAATACCAGCACGATGTACATACCCATTGAAGACATGGATTTTGACATCGCATCGATAACATCGCGGTCGTTCTTCATGGTGCCAACCACTTTACCGTAGACAAAGCCTGGGATAGCGAAGAATACGAAGATGAAGGCAACAATACCTTTCAGGAACGGAGAGCCTGCAACCAAGCCCGTCTCAGGGTGGCGTAAGATGCCGTTTTCCGGAACGATGGTTAGTGCTAGTAGCGCAGCAACAACCAGTGCTGCCAGGCCAGCCATTTTCAGGCCTTTCTTCTCAAGGTCGGTGATCTTGCCAAGCTTGTCTCCGCCCAGGTCTTCACTGGCTTCTTCCGGGTTATATTTACCCAGTTTCGGCTCAACAATCTTCTCGGTAACGAATGCACCCATGATGGTGATGGCAAACGTCGAAGCGAACATGAAGTACCAGTTAACCTCAGGGCCAACAGCGTAGTTCGGGTCGATCATTTGTGCCGCTGTCTGGGTAATGCCCGACAATAGCGGGTCAACGGTACCTAGCAGAAGGTTGGCACTGTAACCACCGGATACACCGGCAAACGCTGCAGCCAGACCGGCTAGCGGGTGACGGCCCAGTGAGTGGAATAGCATTGCTGCTAGTGGAACAAGTACCACATAGCCAAGCTCAGATGCTGTGTTAGAAATGATACCTGCGAAGACGACAACCAGTGTCACCATGCGCTTAGAGGCACCCATAACTAGGCCACGCATTGCTGAAGATAGCATGCCTGAGTGTTCGGCAATTGCCACACCCAGCATGGCAACCAGTACGGTACCTAGAGGGGCAAAGCCGGTGAAGTTAGTCACCAAGTTGGCAACGATTTTCTGTAGGCCTTCTGCATTGAACAGGCTGACCACGTGGATCATACCGTCAGCAGCTCGGCCTGCGGCGCCTTCAGGGCGCGGGTCGACGACAGACACGCCGAAGTAGCCGGCAATACCAGAAGCGACCAGGATTGCCACACAGAAAAGGGCAAAAAGGGTGATTGGGTGTGGTAGCAGGTTACCCAGCCACTCGACGGTATCTAGAAAACGGGTAAATAACGTTTTCTTCGGTTGTTGTTGTGTTTGCGGTGAAGCAGATGAATGCATCACGACCTCCATTTATCGTTTTAATCCCATCAATGGGTACATCTCTTGTCGCGGGGAAGGTTACGTCATTGTTAACGTCACAAACAAGATATAATTGTGTCAAAATGTGTCAGTTGCTTATTTTTTGTCTGTTTGCTGTTAATTTTTAGTGGTTATATGCTGGTTTCGTGATGGTTGTTCCTCCTGTTATTGTTGATCTTTATGAAATCGGTTGTTCATTTTCGGTTTGTTAACCTTTGTTCAATAACCGGATATCAATTAATTAGAAAAAGCAGCCCGAAAAAAGCGTGCTTAAACTCACAAAAAGGGCAAATTATCGCCTACCCAATGCGGCCTGATAGCATTTTATTAACGGATTTTTATCAATTGATTGGTGGATATGTCAGGTGGATCTTTTATCCATAGCTAAAATTTATGATAAACAGAGGTAATCGATATTTTTCACTAAGGGATTAGGCCGATATAGTAGCGTCCATCTGCTGGTGGCCACTGGTACGGACCTGGCGGGCAAGAGCCCGGGGTGATGTTCTCTTTCTATATATAAGGTGAAACTATGTCTAAGTCTCTCGTTGTGATCACAGGTGCAAGCTCGGGTATTGGTGAAGCGACGGCCAAAACGTTATCAGCGCAAGGCCACCCATTGCTTTTGCTGGCTCGCCGTATCGACCGATTGACCGCTTTGGGCCTACCGAATACCCTATGTCGCCAAGTGGATGTGACCGATGGCCCGGCATTTGCTGCCGCCATTGAAGAAGCGGAAGCCCAGTACGGTCCGGTTGACTGCTTGGTCAATAATGCCGGTGTTATGCTGCTTGGGCTAGCCCATGAGCAAGATCCGGCTGAGTGGAAAACCATGTTCGATGTCAATGTGATGGGCCTGCTTAACGGTATCCATGCTGTGCTGGCCAAGATGAAAGCCCGTCAGGGTGGTACCGTGATCAATATCAGCTCGATCGCTGGCCGCAAGACCTTCCCAAACCACGCGGCTTACTGCGGCACAAAGTTTGCCGTGCATGCGATCACTGAAAATATCCGTGAGGAAGTGGCTGACGACAATGTCCGTTTCATTACCATTGCTCCGGGTGCGGTGGAAACTGAGCTGCTGAGCCATACCACCAGTGATGATATCAAAGCGGGCTACGAAGAATGGAAAGACGGCATGGGCGGGGTGATTGCACCGCAGGATATTGCTAATGCCATCAATTATGCTTACCAGCAGCCGCAGCACCTGTGTATTCGTGAGATTGTGCTTGCTGCGACACGCCAGCAGCCTTAAGCCGTACAGGGTTGCTCGCGGGCCTGAATGTCAGCGGTCAGTGAATTTATCGGTAAATCTGCGCTGATTCAGTTATTTAATAAATACAGCCTGCTATATTCAAAAGGGTATCCCACGAGGATACCCTTTTTTGTTTGTGCTTTTAGGGGGCTGAAGTGAGGGAGAAGGTTCGCTTTTTTGATGTGCTGCGCTGTGTGGCAGCCGTGGCCGTAGTGGTGATCCACGTGCTTGGCCCTTACCGCGACCAGTTTGGGATTATGCCCGACAGCGGCTGGATCACCGCGACGACCTTCAATAGCTTCAGCCGCTGGGCGGTGCCGGTTTTTATCATGATCACCGGTGCCCTGATGTTGACCGATACCCGCCCGTTCGAGCTGGGCTACTATGTCCGCCGCCGGCTCGGTAAGGTGTTGGTACCTTTCCTGGTATGGTCGGTTTTCTATGCCTGGCTATCCGGTGTTTCTCCTGCCGGCTTCGATGGTGGCCTTGCCCTCGATACGCTAAAAGCCTTACCGGTGCATGAAACCTACTATCACCTTGGCTTTTTCTACTACTTCATCCCGCTTTATTTTGTTGTCCCTTTCCTGCGCTATTTTGTCCAGCATTATGATAGGCAGGCGACGCTGGCCCTTGCGCTGGTATGGTTGGCCCTGACGACGTTGTTCTTGTTTAAAATTGACGGGCCATGGAGCCACGAGCTGGTTTTATATAGTGGGTACTTACTGTTTGGTTACTGTGTTTTCCAGATGCGCTGGCCGAGCCTAAAGTGGTTGCTGCCAATGGGCATTGTGGCCCTGCTGCTCACCGATGCCATGGTGCTCAGCAATAGTTTTGCCGCTGGGGAATATAAGGTCGGGCGGTGGATGTCTTACAAGACACTCAACACCGCTTTGATTGCCGCCATGATCTTTGCGCTTGGCAGGTATGTGGCAGATAAGCTGAGCGAGGGGACCCTTGATAAACTGGCCTTTATGAGCCGTTATAGCCTTGGCATCTACCTGCTGCACCCGATCTTCCTATGGCCGGTAAGGGCCTATGATTGGTACTTTCTGCCACCAGTATTGATGATCCCGTTCTGGACCGTGATCATTACAGGCCTAGCCCTGGCAGCCAGTTGGCTGCTAGCGAAGAGCCCGAAAACAGCCTGGCTGGTCCCCTAGTCGGCAGCGTTAATCCCGTTTGAGTGCAAAGTGGCGGAAAGTGGTGCCCTGATAGGTCATCACCCCTTTATCTCCAGGGTTCAGGGCGTGGTAGTAATGGATACCCACCATAAATTCCCGCTTTGGCCCGCCTTTGGTCGGTTGGACATAAATCCAATACTCTTCGTCACCTTCTCCGGGGCGCGCACCTATGACCGGGGTACTCTGTTTGTCGAGGATTTCGACTTCGATCTGCCGCTCAGGGGCGTTTTCGCCCAACGTGTGCTTGCGGTAAATGTGGACAAAGCAATAAAGGGCGACAGCCAGTAAGGCAATAATGGTGGCTGGGATAGCAATGGGCATGGGATCTCCTTGTTGCAGACAACTGGCAATCATTATTGTGCAACTCAATGGGGCTGGATATGTCTGGCGGTGAAAAGCGTGATCGCGGCTGGGTTGTTGGGGTGGAATATGTTTCCCACGAAACAGCGATTCCCTGCAGGTATCTGCGGGTAGGGGAAACGCGGTACTTTGCTTTAGGGCAAAGTCGAGGTAAGTTAGTAAAAAGAAACAGCAAGGAAGAGAGTAGATGGCAAACATTGAGTTAGTGGTAACGCGTTCAAGGCGGATAGAAAGCCTATTGCGTGAACATTACCATGCTGAGGGCAAAGGCTTGCACCAGCTGATCACTAGCTGTGAAGAACGCCTGCCTCATGAAATTATCCCCAAGTTACGTTTTATCGCCTCGGTCCGGAATAAAACCGTTCATGAAGAAGGCTACAAGCTCGATGATAAAAAAGGGTTTATTGCGGCTTGTAATGCCTGTGAGAAAGAGCTGACCCCGCGCAGTGGGCGCTTTGTCTGGACAGCTGCTGCCTTGTTGGTGGTGGGTGTTACGGCATTGGCGATCTGGTTTTACTCCATTCACTGGCACCGTATTGATTTGACCCCTTAAGCCGTGCTGGCGATAAAAACCCGGAAAACAAAAAAAGGTGCCTGATAGGCACCTTTTTTTTGAATTTTTTTTGCTTAATAAATCACAGGCAGCGTCATTAGTCCGACAACCACTGCGATCATCATAAGGCCTTGTTTTTGAGAAGAAGTGAACATGGTAAGGCTCCTTTTTTGCTGCTGGATTGATGTTGTAAATAAGAATAGCATTAATTTTATGCATTTCTCAAGTTAAATTGTCATATTGTTGTCATAAAAATAGTTTATGGACTTTGTCTTGGCCTGTTTCAGGTAAGTGAATTGTGTTTTTTGACTTGGGTAAAAAGCGTCTCAATTGCTGTATTATCTTTCTTTTGGGTCTTAAGTTGTTGTTTTTATGTGTTTATTTTTGGTTGTGTTGTGAGCTGTTTTGGGTTCTTTAATCTTTGTATATAAAAATAAGCCTAGGGTGGTCTGGGGATCTAAAATGGTTTCAAATGACATTTTTGCTCATCTTGGTTGGCTTGAGCTTAAGGTTACCTATGGAGGTTATGCATATTTGGCAATCATTTATGTATCTGATACCAAGGTGGTGCTGTTGTTGAGAGTTTGATGGTAAGCAGCTGGTTTAACTGATATTAAAAGATTGATTTGTTTTTAAGTTGTTGTTTTATAGCTGGTAGTTGATAAGTTAAAGCAGGTTTAAATGGGTGCTTTAGCGATAATACAATGCCTCATGATTTGTTCTATGATGGGGGGGGATACTGGCAACTATGCCAAACGTTTGCTTTGTTGTTTTTCTTTTGGGTGATAATGGTTGGCTCACAGAACAGCCGCCGATAGGCTCATTAATATGATTCTCCGCTAGTTATTGACTTTCCTTGCTAGACAATCGCCTACCAGATCCTAAACTGTGCTTGCCGCTGATAAGCCGAGTTGTTGTCAGTGACATATTCAAAATAATAACGGTGAAACTATGTGGGTTTGGTTAGCCATTGCTCTTTCTGCTCTTCTACATATAACGGCGGCCTACCACGGCCCCCGTTGGCAATTCTATATTTTCAAGCCTTTTACCATGCTGCTGCTTATCAGTGTGGCTTGGCAGGCTGGTGATGGCGGTTTTTATCACACGGCTATCTTGCTTGGCCTTTTGCTGTCAGTGGCAGGCGATGTTTTCTTAATGTGGCCTAAAGATCGGTTCATCACGGGGTTAAGTGCGTTTGCCCTCGCGCATGTTGCCTACTCTGTGGCTTTTTGGTCACAGCTCGGTAGCCAGATAGTGTGGTGGTTACCCGCGATGCTGGCGGCGGTAGGTGTAATAGTGTTCCTGTTGCTGTTGCCTTCATTGGGCAAGATGGTGATCCCTGTCGCTATATATATTGCCGTGATAGCCCAGATGGCTTGGGCGGCCGGTGAATTTTGGCTGACGACTTCGACCACCATGGCGCTGCTGGCTTTTGCTGGCGCGGCGGTATTTATGTTTTCCGATCTCTGTTTGGCCATTGACCGTTTCCGTGGGCCCTTCAAGTCGGCGACCACCATGGTGATGACCAGCTATTTCCTTGCCCAGTCATTGATTGTCGCCACTTTAGTGGCTGTTTAGTTACTGATTAATGAAACTTTTTCATCTAAAAGCCGGTCTTTGGATCATACTGAAGAGAGGTCATATCAATGGGGAAGGTGATGTCGGATAACTGGTGCAAAATATATGATGCCGCTAATTCGCTTGAAGCGCATAGCCTCAAAGGGATGCTAGAAGCCCAGCATATTGCCGTGCAGCTGAGCGGGGAAGGCCTTGGATCCGCAGTCGGGGAGTTGCCGACCAATGCGGTAGAAGTGGGTCTTTGGGTGAGGGACTTCCAGCAATCGAGTGCCCAAAGGTTGCTTGCCGAATATGAGCAGGCCGATCAAACCGCTTGGGTGTGCGCAGGTTGTGGCGAGCAAAATGGTAGCCAGTTTGAATTGTGCTGGCAGTGCGGACGGGACAGGGCGGTAGGATCCTAAACATACATACAAAATACACTAATTTGTTTCTGGTCAAACTTTCCCCAACGGCATAGCGCTACAATGCGGTTATTAATTCGTGAAGAGAATGCCTACCATGAGTGATAATCAAGTCCACGCCCATAACCTGTTGAATATGTTGTTGGCAGCGGAAACACCCTATACCTTTGCCAGCCTGAAGCAGGCTATTGTGGCGGAGTACGGTGAAGATGTACGTTTCTATACCTGTAGCCAGCAAGATCTGACTTTTGATGCCCTGATGACGTTCTTGCTAGATCGCCGAAAAGTGGTACAAGACGGTGAATATGTGGCGGCCAACCGTGAACGTATGTGCAATCACTAATGCTGCTGTGAAGCGGTTGGCGCCAGCTGGCCGCTGAGAAATGCGGGTGGTAAAAATATCGCCACCCCGCTGATGGTTTGTTATACTCTCCCGCCTCCGGTTAGCATTCTGGCTGATCGTTCTTATTTCTTGATATTTCTTTTATTTATTCACTATCTGAGGTCTGCTCTGTGGAAATTATTTCTGCGGCGGTCATGCTATTTCTGATCATGGATCCGCTCGGCAACTTGCCGGTTATGTTGTCTATCCTGCGGCATATTGAGCCAAAGCGCCGCCGTTTTATCATGATCCGTGAATTGTTGATTGCCTTGGTGATCTTGCTGTTGTTCTTGTTCGGCGGCCAGAAGATGCTGAACTTCCTGCATGTTTCGACCGAGACCGTGAGTATTTCCGGCGGTATTATCCTATTCCTTATCGCAATCAGGATGATCTTCCCCCAACCGGGTGGCGTGACCGGCCTTGCTGCCGGTGAAGAGCCGTTTATCGTGCCGATGGCAATCCCGATGATTGCCGGGCCCTCGGTGCTGGCCTCATTACTGTTGTTGTCCAATCAGGAGCCGGGCCGTACTGGGGACTGGGTGATAGCTGTCTTGCTGGCGTGGGGCGCGTCGTTTGTGATCCTGATGTTCTACGAGGTGTTTAACCGCCTGCTGGGTGAGAAAGGGCTCAAGGCCGTCGAGCGTTTGATGGGCTTGTTGTTGATCATGATATCGACCCAGATGTTCCTGGACGGGATCCGCAATTTCTTCATGATTGGCTAGCTTCCGGTGTGATAAAAAACGAGGCCAACGGGCCTCGTTTTTTACATCATATGTTTGCGCCTGATATCAAGCAGGGCAAAGATACCGAAGATAAGGATTGACCACTTTTCCCACCGGGTCATGGTGATTTTGTCGCCGAAGGCGCCGATGAAAATCAGCATTTGCAGGCCATGCATCATAAACAGGAAAGCGGTCATGATGTAGAGCGCCATGGCCGCGACGCCCGGGAACGGGTGAAAAATGTTGATGAGCAAAACTAGCCAGACAAAGCCGATGGCCGCCTTGGCGAGTAAAATTAGTGCTTTCATGCTTCCTCTCTTTCGAATAAGCGGTAACAGACTTGTCCCGCTGTTTTTTCCCTGTGGAGATGCCAGTGTGCTGGTGTCACTAGCTCCCCGAGTTCTTTCTCGGCCTCAATGTAAATAACCGCATGGGGTGATAGCCAGTTATTCTGCTCAAGCAGGGCGATCGCCTCGTCGATAAGATCTTTGCGGAACGGTGGGTCGATAAACACCACGTCATGCGGGGTACCGGCTTGCTTGAGGAAAGCCAGGCTGTCGGTGTTGAGGACCTTGGCATTGTCGGCACCGATGGTGGCGCGGTTTTTTTCTAATTGATCAGCAGCCATCTTGTCGAGCTCAAGCATGGTGACATGGCTGGCACCGCGCGACAGGGCTTCGAAGCTCAGGCTACCGCTGCCGGTGAACAGGTCAAGGCAGCGTGCTTCGATAATATCTTGTGCCAACCAGTTGAAAACGGTCTCTTTGACGCGGTCTGTGGTTGGGCGGAGGCCTTCAACGTCGTGAACAGGAAGTTTGCGCCCACGCCAGCGTCCGCTGATGATCCGAACGAATCCGTCACGGCGGCTGTTTGGCATATTTCGCCCTGATTGTTGTCTGCGTCTTGTCATAGATTTCTTCGACCGTTTAGAAAATGATAGTATACCTAAACCCCTTGGCTGTAGGCGAAAACATGATGCCGAAATCATGCCGCTGGGGGTATACACCTGTGTTTAGGCCGCAAATTGTACCAATCAAGCTCTAGGATTTGCCAATGGCAGAAAAAAAGAAACGCGGATTATTTTCGTGGTTGGGTTTTGGCTCTGAGGAGCAGACCGAGCAAACCGAACAAAATCAAGAACAATCAACGGTTTCAGCTGAGGCTGAAGCAGTAAAAGAACAAGCAACAGAACAACAAGAAGCCGAAGCTGCCGCCAAGGCAGCAGCAGAAGCGGAAGCCGAGGCAGCAGCAGAAGCGGAAGCCGAGGCAGCCGCCAAGGCAGCGGCAGAAGCGGAAGCGGAGGCAGCCGCCAAGGCAGCAGCAGAAGCGGAAGCGGAAGCTGAGGCAGCCGCCCAGGTAGTTGCTGAAGAAGAAGCCAAGGCTCAAGCGGCACAGCTGCAAGAAGAGCAGCTACAGCAAGCGGAGGCGCTGCAGGAAAAACCAAAGAGCGAAGGTTTCTTTGCCCGCCTGATGCGTGGTTTGAAGAAGACCAAGACCAACTTTGGTTCCGGGTTTGCTAGCCTATTCCGTGGCAAGAAAATCGATGACGACCTGTTCGAGGAGTTGGAAGAGCAACTGCTGGTGGCCGATGTCGGTATGGATACCACCCTCAAGATCATTGAGAACCTGACAGACAAGGCGGATCGCAAGTCCCTGAAAGACGGTGATGCCCTTTACGGCCTGCTAAAAGAAGAACTGTCTGGCATGCTAGCCAAGGTTGAACAACCATTGGTGATCGATGAAGCCAAGAAGCCTTACGTCATTTTGATGGTTGGTGTTAACGGTGTCGGTAAGACCACAACCATCGGTAAGCTGGCCAAGCAGTTCCAGAGCCAGGGTAAATCTGTGATGCTGGCAGCCGGTGATACCTTCCGCGCGGCAGCCGTTGAACAGCTGCAGGTCTGGGGTGAGCGTAACAACGTGCCGGTTGTTGCCCAGCACACCGGTGCGGACAGTGCCTCGGTGATCTTCGATGCTATCGAATCAGCCAAAGCGAAGAATGTTGATGTGGTGATTGCCGATACCGCAGGCCGCCTGCAGAACAAGGGCAACCTGATGGAAGAGCTACGCAAGATTGTCCGTGTGATGAAGAAGGTCGATCCGCATGCGCCGCATGAAATTATGCTGACGGTCGATGCAGGTACTGGCCAGAATGCGATCAGCCAGGCCAAATTGTTCAGTGAGGTTGCCCCGGTAACCGGTATTACCCTGACCAAGTTGGATGGTACCGCCAAGGGTGGTGTGATCTTTGCCATTGCTGATCAGTTCAATATTCCAATCCGCTACATCGGCATCGGTGAAGGGATTGAAGACTTGCGCCCATTTGCGGCAGATGAGTTTATCGAAGCGCTATTTAGTGACGAGGATTAAGGTGTGATTCGGTTTCAGCAGGTAAGTAAGGCTTATCGGGGCGGACGCCAGGCCCTGCAAAAGGTCGATTTCCATCTGCAGCCTGCAGATATGGCGTTCCTGACTGGGCACTCAGGTGCAGGTAAGAGTACCCTGCTGAAACTGATATGCGCCATCGAACGGCCAAGTGACGGCAAAATCATGTTCAATGGCCATGATATTACCCGTATCGGCAGCAAGCAGATCCCGTTTTTGCGCCGCAATATCGGTATTATTTTCCAGGACCATAAGTTGCTGATGGATAGGACTATCTACGACAACGTGGCCTTGCCGTTGCGGGTTGAGCAAGCTACCGAGAACGAGATCAAGCGCCGGGTATCCGCGGCACTTGATAAGGTGGGGCTGCTCGACAAAGCGCGTTACTTGCCCATCCAGCTATCTGGTGGTGAGCAGCAGCGGGTCGGTATTGCCCGGGCGATTGTCAACAAGCCGATGCTGCTTTTGGCCGACGAGCCAACCGGTAACCTTGATGCGGCATTGTCGCAGCAGATCATGGCCCTGTTCGAGGAATTCAACCGGGTCGGGGTCACTGTGCTGATGGCGACCCACGATACCTCGCTGCTGACCACTCACAATTACCGCCGTTTGGATCTGTACCAGGGACAATTAAGGGAGCTCGCCAGTGGCGCAAAATAAAACCGGCTTTTTTGCCTTGCACAAGCAGCAATGTAAGCAGTCACTCGCGGACATGATGCGTCGTCCGCTCGGCAATATCCTGACCTTGGCAGTGTTGGCTTTTGCCTTGACCCTACCTGCGAGTTTCTACCTGTTTGCCAAAAACGTCACCGTGGTGGCACAGGTATGGCAGAACCCGACCCAGATGACTATCTATTTGGAGCCGGGGACATCCACTGGGCAGGCAGAGCAATTACATGACGAGTTGGCCCAGTGGCCGGAAATCGACAGCTTGGAGGCCATTTCTCCACAGCAAGGTTTGGTTGAATTTCGTCAGCAGGCAGGCTTTGAACAAGCTCTGAGTTTACTCGATGATAATCCGTTGCCAGCCGTGTTGGTTGTCAAACCAACCGAGGTGTGGCAGCTCGATGCCAAGGCTACCGAGCTTGCGTCGCGGTTGCGGATGCAAAACCGGGTCGATGAGGTGCGCCTCGACAGTGATTGGCTTCAGCGTTTGGCTGCGATTAAGCAACTTGTCATTATTCTGGCTATGATTATGTCCGGGCTGATGCTGTTTGCGGTCTTCCTGATTGTGGGTAATACCCTACGCCTGCAGGTACTCAACCAGCGCGATGAAATCCAGGTGATGAAGCTGGTCGGGGCGACCGACAGCTTTATCCTACGTCCATATCTCTATACCGGGGTTTGGTATGGTTTGATTGGCGGGATAGCGGCCTGGGTGCTGACATTTATCGTGTCAATATTGCTCGATGGTGCGGTAGCGCATTTGGCGGATTTGTACGATAGCCCGTTCAGGATGATTGGATTAGGTTGGGATGAGTCGTTGATCTTGTTGATGATCTCGGCATTTCTTGGGCTGCTGGCAGCGCGTTTGTCCGCTGGGCGCCATTTGAAAGAAATTGAACCTATCTGACATTTTTAACTCTACAAATAGGGTAAATTACGCGGCTTGCTTGCAATGAGGCCTATTTTACAGGCATCATTGTCGGTTCATGCAATTTCGCATTGGTACAAAAAATAAACGAGGTTTGTTGAATGGCACAAGAGATGACTTCAATGGCTCTAGTCACTGCAGATAGTCTGGATAGCTATGTCCAGAGCGTCAACAGCTATCCTATGCTGTCGGCGGAGCAGGAGCGCGAGTTAGCTGAGCGTCTTCATTTTGATGGTGATCTCAATGCGGCAAAGGCATTGGTCATGTCCCATCTGCGCTTTGTTGTTCACATTGCTCGTGGCTATTCAGGCTACGGCTTGCCAATGGCTGATCTGGTTCAGGAAGGTAACATTGGCTTGATGAAAGCGGTCAAGCGCTTCAACCCTGAAGTAGGCGTCCGTTTGGTTTCTTTCGCTGTCCACTGGATCAAAGCTGAGATCCATGAGTACGTCCTGCGTAACTGGCGTATCGTCAAAGTGGCGACGACCAAGGCCCAGCGCAAACTGTTCTTCAACCTGCGTAAGGCGAAAAAACGCCTTGGCTGGTTCAATAATGACGAAGTGCAGATGGTCGCTGATCAGTTGGGTGTAGAGGCAAATGAAGTCCGCGAGATGGAATCCCGCCTAGCTGCACAGGATCCGGCATTTGAAATGCCGACCGAAGACGATGATCGTGAAGCCAGCTACAGCGCGCCTGCGTATTACCTTGAGGATAAATCGTCAGACGTTGCTCTGAGCGTTGAGGAAAACAATTGGGAAACCCACGCCAACAACCGCCTGTCGAATGCCCTGTCTAGCCTCGATGACCGAAGCCAGCACATTGTGCGTTCGCGCTGGCTGGAAGACAACAAGGCGACCTTGCAAGAGCTAGCTGAACACTATCAGGTATCTGCCGAGCGGATCCGCCAGCTAGAGAAAAATGCGATGAAAAAGCTTAAAGAAGCGGTGGGTGATTTTGCCTGAGGATCCTCGGTAAACTATCCACAAATCGCATAATGAGAAAACCAGCCAAAGGCTGGTTTTTTTGTGCTTAAAATCTGAGGGATAGATCACAAAACAAAGTAAAAATGTGAAGTTGAAACAGATTTATCCACAGGTTTTTACATGATCCGATCTACATATAGTGGATCCAAATTTCGCGAAACACATTATCAACGCAATTCACAGTTTTTTCCACAGCTGGTGGTGTTTTGATCAGAAGAGGCCTTGGGGATTTTAAAGGTAAGTTGCCAGCCCTTGCGTGACGCGGCTTTGCTTGATTTTTGGCCTTGGCGGTTAACCTTATTTTTTCGATGGGGTTGTGAGTAACTTGATCGGTTACAATGGCGAGACAAGACGGCGCGTGACGGTTTTGACCAAAACGGACGATCGTCACGTTTTATCGGGTAGGGCGATCCTGCCTGTTGATCAATCATTATAAGAGTCGGCGTAATTTATGGATCAATTTGAACATATTTCGGCTGAGCAGGCTTATACCATGCTCACCCAAGAGGACAGTGAGGCGGTACTGGTTGATATCCGCGATCCCCAGTCATATGCCTTGAGTCATCCTGAAGGCGCGTTTCACCTAACTAATGATACAATGGTGGCGTTTATGGATGAGGTTGATTTCGAGCAACCTGTGATTGTGATGTGCTATCACGGTATCAGTAGCCAAGGGGCTGCCCAATATCTTATCCACCAAGGCTTCGACTGTGTCTACAGCCTCGATGGTGGGTTTGAAGCCTGGAAGCGCAACGCATACCCTTGCGTCCAGATGGCCTGATTTAGGTCAATCCTGGCGGGGAGGGCAGGACATGCTTGGTATATCGACCTGATATTGCCGCCAAGCCCTTCATGTGGAGACCGATATGCACCGCTTAGCCGGATTGAACAACCCTCGCCAGGCGCAGGCGTTTATTGACTACATGGCCTCGCGAGGTATTTCGCTGGTGATGGCCCCTGAGCCGGAAGGCCTGTTTGCCTTATGGCTCGAAGACGGGCAGCATTTGGTGGAGGCAGAGGCTGAGCTCAACCAGTTCCTGTCCAATCCGTCTGACCGCAAGTACCAGGCAGCCTCATGGGAGGTTGCGGAGACCCGGACCGCCAAGTTTACTTACCGCAGCCCGAGTTTGCTGGGCTTGGTTCGCGCCCAGGCTGGGCCATTCACCCTGCTGGTGATGGCGGTATCTATCGTGATCTACCTGCTGTGGCTACTCGGGATGCAGCAGCCCGTCTTTAGCCTGATGCACTTCCCCGTGATGGATGGCGATGAGTGGCAGCTGTGGCGTTTCTTCTCCCATGCGCTGATCCATTTCTCGACCCTGCATGTGGTGTTCAACTGCCTGTGGTGGTGGATCCTCGGCGGGCAGCTGGAAAGGCACAGTGGCAGTGCTAAACTGCTGCAGGTGTTCCTCATCTCGGCGCTGGTTTCCGGTTTTGCCCAGTTTTGGTTCCACGGTCCGAATTTCGGCGGCTTGTCCGGTGTCGTCTATGCCTTGCTGGGGTACATCTGGTGGATGGGTTGGCTGGCACCTAACCGCGGTTTGTCGATCCCCAAGCCTTATGTCGTGTTCATGCTGGTGTGGTTGGTATTGGGTTTTGCCGATGTACTGGGCATGTCGGTAGCCAATATGGCGCATCTTTTTGGCCTGCTCAGTGGCTGCGCCCTTGGTTGGGTGGACGCCAAACTGCGCCGATAGGCCGAATTTGACTCGAAAAAGAGGTGAACATCCCAATTCGGATGTTCACCTTTTTTGTTGATATCTCAGTTTGGCTCGTAGTTCCGATAAAATCCCCTGCTTTTTATTGCCCATCCAGCGATTTAATCTACCTATTTGACACTATTCACATTTTCTTACCTTCATTAGAGCAATAATTTGCATACCTTGAGCGTTATTGATTACTTTCGCTCGTCTTGTACTCGTTTGTACCCATACCATCGCAAAAACACTATAAAAAGGAACATTCTATGTTTGGTATTTTCAAACCGGCTATGCATCGGGAGCGTCTGCCCGATGGCAAGGTTGACTCCACCTACCAGCGCCTGCGTTGGCAGTTGTTTGCCGGTATTTTCATTGGCTACGCTGGCTACTACCTTGTGCGAAAAAATTTCAGCCTGGCAATGCCTTATCTTATCGAGGAATACGGTTACAGCCGCGGTGACCTGGGTGTTGCCCTCGCTGCGGTCTCTATCGCCTACGGCTTATCTAAATTCCTGATGGGCAGCGTGTCTGACCGCTCTAACCCGCGTTACTTCCTCGCGGCAGGTTTGAGTATGTCGGCCATTGTCATGCTGTGCTTTGGCTTTATGCCATGGGCAACGGGCAGTATTGCAGCCATGTTTATCCTATTGTTCCTGAACGGCTGGTTCCAGGGTATGGGCTGGCCTGCCTGTGGCCGGACCATGGTGCACTGGTGGTCGCGCAAGGAGAGGGGTGAGGTTGTATCGGTCTGGAACGTTGCCCATAACGTTGGTGGCGGCCTGATCGGTCCGATGTTCCTGCTTGGCTTGTGGGCATTCAACGATGACTGGAGGGCAGCGTTCTACGTGCCGGCATTCTTTGCCTTGCTGGTAGCGGCATTCACCTTGCTGGTAATGCGTGATACGCCTCAGTCGTGTGGCCTGCCTTCTATCGAAGAGCACAAGGATGACTATCCGGATACCTACGATGCCTCTCATGAAAAAGAGATGACGGCAAAAGAGATCTTCTTCAAGTACGTCTTCAACAACAAACTATTGTGGTTCATCGCGGTGGCGAATGCCTTTGTTTACCTGATCCGCTACGGGGTACTGGACTGGGCACCGGTTTACCTAAGCGAAGTGAAAGACTTCACCGTTGATAAGTCGTCTTGGGCTTACTTCCTGTATGAGTGGGCCGGTATCCCGGGTACCCTGCTGTGTGGCTGGATGTCGGATAAATTCTTCAAGGGCCGTCGTGCGCCGGCAGGTATCCTGTTCATGGCGTTGGTAACGGTGGCGGTATTGGTTTACTGGTTCAACCCTGCCGGTAACCCGGGGGTTGATATGGCAGCACTGGTTGCTATCGGCTTCCTGATCTATGGCCCGGTAATGCTAATCGGCCTTTACGCGCTTGAACTGGCACCTAAGAAAGCGGCTGGTACCGCAGCTGGCCTGACTGGCCTGTTTGGTTACTTAGGTGGTGCGGTCGCGGCCAATGCTATCCTAGGCTACACCGTTGACCACTTCGGTTGGGATGGTGGCTTTATGGTGCTGACAGCATCATGTGGCTTATCAATCTTCTTCCTGACATTGGCATTGATTGGTGAAAGCCGTCTGCACCGTGAGAAAGAAGCGGGTCAGCAAGCACAAAATGCATGATTGGGAGCGCCATCATTGGCATCTTGATTAGACCCTAGGTAATATGACAAGGCTTCGCATTGGGCGGAGCCTTGTTGTTTTACAAGCTATTCTTGCCTTAATGATATCGATTTCATAAGAGTGCTTGTTAGGGTACCAGGCCACAGCGAAAGGGAGCCGCGTCAGTCGTGAAGCAGAGTAAACGTCACCAGGAAATTATTGATCTCGTCAAAACCCAGGGCTATGTCAGCACCGATGACTTGGTTGAACGGTTCAATGTCAGCCCGCAGACAATCCGACGGGATCTCAATGAACTGGCGGAAGACAACAAAATCCGTCGTCATCACGGTGGGGCGACTATCCCATCGAGCTCGGTCAACACTTCCTACAGCACCCGTAAGGTGATGCAACTGGCCGAGAAAGATAACATTGCCCAGGCCATGGTTGCCCATATCCCGGATGGGGCGACGCTGTTCATTGATATCGGTACCACCCCTGAAGCCGTAGCCCGTGCGCTGCTTGACCATAATGACTTGCGTATCGTGACTAATAACCTCAATGTCGCGAGCATCTTGACCGGTAAAGATGATTTCCGGGTGATTTTGGCTGGCGGCGAAGTCCGTAACCGCGATGGCGGGATTGTGGGTGAAGCGACCCTGGACTTTATTTCCCAATTCCGCCTCGATTTTGGCATCTTGGGGATCAGCGGCATTGATCTTGATGGCTCATTGCTTGATTTTGACTACCATGAAGTACGGGTCAAGCAGGCTATTATCGAGAACAGCCGTTGTGTCATGCTTGGTGTCGACCATACCAAGTTCGGCCGCAATGCCATGGTCAACCTGGGGGACATCAGCCAGATCGACATGCTATTTACCGACCAGACGCCACCGGAAGAGCTCGGCAAGCGACTGGCTGAGCATGAAACACATATTGAAATTATTCAGTAATCCTTCCGTGTCATAGGCTTATAGGCCATTTCCCTTGTTCAAACGAGCGGGCTGCTACCTTAGCAGCCCGCTTTTTTTTCGCAAAAATGCCAGTTCGATCATAATTACTTAAACATTCGAGCATAATAATGATGATCTCAATCAATTTATTGTCTATTATGCGCGTAAGCGAACATTTATGCGCGAATTGGAACATCAAAACGAAAGTCGGTAGCAGAGGTGGTGATATGGCAGCAAATAACGAAGTATTGGATCTAATCGTCGTCGGAGGCGGTATCAACGGGGCAGGTATTGCTGCTGATGCGGCTGGCCGTGGCTTGAAGGTAGGTTTGTATGAGGCTCAGGATTTTGCCTCGGCGACATCATCGGCCAGCTCGAAGCTGATCCATGGCGGACTGCGCTACCTTGAACACTATGAGTTTCGTTTGGTTGGTGAAGCGCTGGCTGAGCGGGAAGTGCTGCTGAAAAAAATTCCTCATATTGCTCGTCCAATGCGCTTTCGCCTGCCGCACCGTCCACATTTGCGCCCGGCATGGATGATCCGCGCCGGCTTGTTCTTATATGACCACCTTGGCAAGCGCACCACACTGCCGGCAAGTTGCGGCCTGAAATTTGGTACCGACTCGGTATTGGTACCGGAAATTACCAAGGGTTTTGAATACTCCGATTGCTGGGTGGATGATGCGCGTTTGGTGATCCTCAATGCGATGGAAGTGGCCCAGCGTGGTGGTGAAGTGCGTAACCGCTGTTCGGTCGAAGCTGCCGAGCGTGACGGTGACCTATGGCGTGTGACGGTTCGCAATACCGTGACCGGTGAGGTGTTTGAGCGTCGCTGCCATGCATTGGTCAATGCGGCGGGGCCGTGGGTAAAAGCCTTTTACGATAAAAGTCTGGCGCTGCCGTCACCACGTAATATCCGCTTGATTAAAGGCTCGCACATTGTGGTCCCGCGGGTTCATGGCGAAGAGCAGGCCTATATCCTACAGAACGAAGACAACCGCATTGTGTTCGTGATCCCGTACCTAGATCGTTTCTCTATTATTGGTACTACCGATGTCGAGTACAAAGGCGATCCGCGTGAAGTAGCGATTGATGAAAATGAGATCGGCTACTTGCTGAATGTCTATAACAACCACTTCGTCAATAAGCTAAACCGTGACGATGTGGTATGGACCTACAGTGGTGTCCGCCCACTGTGTGACGATGAGTCTGATTCGCCACAGGCCATCACCCGTGACTACACGTTGGAGTTGGAGCAGGAAGGCAACCAAGCCCCGCTATTGTCTATTTTTGGCGGCAAGCTGACGACCTACCGCAAGTTGGCCGAGACAGCGATGGCCAAGCTGGCACCGTTTTTCCCACAAATGGCCCAGCCGTGGACGGCGGACGCCTACCTGCCAGGTGGCGAGGCCGGTTTTGATGCCAAGGTACATGCGGCGAAATTGCAGCAGCGGTTCCCATGGTTGGAAGCGGTCGCGGCAGAGCGTATGGCGACCAACTATGGTAACCGCAGCGAAGATATTTTGGCTGGTATTAGCTGCGAGGCCGACATGGGGCAGCATTTTGGGGCTGGTTTCTATGCTAAGGAGTTGGAATACCTGCTGCGCTACGAGTTTGTCCAGCAGGCTGAAGATGTACTGTGGCGCCGCAGCAAGTTGGGTTTGTACCTTAACCAGGAACAACAGCAGCAAGTGGCTGAGTACACCACCAACTGGCAAGCAGGCCATGAGAGCGCGGCTTGATTGGGATAGTTAGTTAACACCCGTTGATTAATACAAAGGCGCCTAGGGCGCCTTTGTTGTATCTGGAAGGTATCAGTTTATTGATAGAGGTACTTGGTAAACAACAGCTCGGTGAGCAGTCGCTTGTTGGTCTCGATCAGCAGCAATTCGTTCACTTTGTTGAGGCAGGCCTGGCGGATTTCCTCGCGCCCAGCCAGGGATTTGACCTGGGCTTCGGACTGCTGGCCGATAATGCTGATGATGGCATCGCGGATCAGCGGGGCATGGTGTTCGACTTCCGGGATGAGGGAAGGGTCTGCCACCATGAGATCAACCTGCAGGCGCAGGTAACCGATTTTCTTGCCCTGGGTGACATAGTTGGTGGTGATATCTGGAGCCAGGGTGTAATAGGTATATTGCGGGTTGGCCGGTGCGCCGTCATTGGCTTGGGCTGACATTGGCACTAAAAAGCTCGCCAACAGGAAAAGTAATCCAGGTAAAGTCAATTTCATTATGATGCTCATAGAGTTATTGGTTTTTATGGCTGCAAATGAGTTTCTTTCGATCGTAACGATATTCGTACTGGTTACAGCTTGCTACAATAGTGTTTCTTCATGGTAATAAATTAACCTTGATCTACCAAGCCCTAGCTGGCGATTGGGTAGAGATTTTGTTGGAAAGATGTCGAAATTCAAACAGTTGTACAAGCCCTTGCTAGATAGTGCCCATTGGCTGGCACCGGAACAAACAGTCATTGAAGGGACTGAGTTTGGGCATTGGTTGTTGGAGTTGGACTCCTTGTCGCGTCGGTTCGAGCGCCATTGCCGGGCATTTACCGTGTCCCTGGAAGAGCAAGGGCAGATCAGCCGTGAGCGGTTGACTGACGACGAGCGTGCCTTGATCGGTGATGTTGACTGCCTGCTGCGCAAGGTGGTACTGAAGGGAGATGGGGTACCATGGGTATTTGCCAGGACCCTGATCCCGATGACCACCCTGACAGGCCAAGAGCAGGATTTGGCACAACTGGGGGAAATGCCACTTGGGTTCCGGGTGTTTACCGATCGCAGTGCGCGCCGTGATGCGCTGGTGGTCGCGAATGTCGGAACCGAAAACCAACCGATTTGGGCTAGGCGCTCGCGGTTGTGGCTTAATGACAAACCGCTGTTAGTAGCAGAGTTGTTTTTGCAGGAAGCACCGATTTATAAGGAGACCCTAAGTTGGAAATGACCAAGATGAAAGCGTTCTGGCAACTGGCGCGCTTCGATCGCCCTATTGGTAGCCTGTTGCTGTTGTGGCCAACGCTGTGGGCGTTGTTTTTGGCCGCCGAAGGGATGCCCAACCCTCATGTGATGCTGGTATTTGTCCTGGGTGTGATTTTCATGCGGGCGGCAGGTTGTGTGATTAATGATTTTGCCGACCGTAATTTCGATGGCCATGTCAAACGTACCGCCCAACGGCCTATGCCTTCGGGGAAGGTCTCGGAGCGCGAGGCGCTGGCCTTGTTCGGGTTGTTGGTGCTGGTGTCATTTCTGCTCGTGCTGACAATGAACACCCTGACCATCATGCTGTCGGTGGTGGCGGTGATTTTGGCTGCGGCTTACCCTTTCATGAAACGTTATACCCACCTGCCGCAGTTGGTATTGGGAATGGCGTTTGGCTGGTCGATCCCGATGGCCTATGCGGCCCAGGCGGGTGAACTGCCTACGGTGGCATGGCTGCTGTTTGTCGCCAATATCCTCTGGACTATCGCCTATGACACCCAGTACGCCATGGTCGACCGTGACGATGACGTCAAGGTGGGGATTAAGTCGACAGCGATTTTGTTTGGCCGTTTCGACAAGATGATCATTGGCCTACTTCAGCTCGGTACTCTGATCTTGCTGATAGCGGTCGGGGCGATTGAGGGGATGTCGCAGGTGTATTACTGGTGCTTACTGTTGGCTTCGTCGCTGTTTGTTTACCAGCAAATGCTGATCCGTGGCCGCGAGCGTGAACCTTGCTTCAAGGCTTTCTTGAACAATAACTACGTCGGTATGTTGATCTGCGTTGGTATTGCTATTAGTACCTATTTGGCTTAGCCAGACGACTTAAACCATATCCATCTGGTTATCGAAAAGCGCCGCAAACGGCGCTTTTTTATTGCTTTGGGTTAGTGCATAGGTCTTTGATAACATTCCACACTCCTTTGCTAACTTGTTTGAAATTATAATGTTCGCAAAGGAGTGTGGATTTAACTTGCTGCTTTAATTGGACTTATCATGCACAGTGGCTGGTGGATAAACTTGTCAATTACATTAAAGATGAGGGCATCCCTAACATTGACTGCTATCTTGTGAGGATAAAAAAGGCTGCCATTTGGCAGCCCTTTTCAGTGAGGTCGCTGGTGCGATTAGGCCTCGGTTTCTGTTTCTTCGCCCCGGTCTTCGCGGTTCATTACCGCTTGGATGGTCAGCTTCACTTCCGGTGATACCAAGGCTGCAAGCTGTTCGGCAAGTTGCTCGACCGGTTGCGATACCGCGTGGCACTCTTCGTTGAGGTAGCCTTCGCTGCGCAGGGTTTTCACAAGTGTTGCAAACACCCCTTTGTCGAAGAACTCAGGTGCATTGATACCGTGTAGGCGGCTTAGGCGCTGGGCCATCATCTGGCTCTGCTGCTCGAGATCGCTCTTCATCAGCTGCGGCTCGGAGTTGAGCAGGGTCAGGGCAATGGCATAACGCTGCAGGGTTTCCGAGATGGTGCGGGCCAATAGGTGGAGCGGGCCGATACGGGCGCTGTTGAGCGTAATCGTATCGCCGTCGCGTAGTACCAAGCGCTGGCGAACAAGCTCGTCGACCTGGGCTTCAATCACCGATTCCAGCTCTTCTTTGTTAAAGCGCAGGAAGAGTTCGGCCTGTAGGAATGGGTACAGGCGGCTGACCTGCTCGACAATCTCGGCCACAGTCAGGGTCTGGTGGTGGATGACGATATTGGCGATCAGCGATGGCATCGCGAACAGGTGGATGATGTTGTTGCGGTAGTAGGTCATCAGGATCGCCTGCTGGCGGTTCAATGACACCATTTCCCCCAGGCTATCACGCTCGACCACGAACTTGTCCATCTCAAGGGCATGTTTGACCATGGCCTTGGCATCTTCGTCCGGCACGGTGAACTGCTGCGAGTAAGGCACATTGCGTAGCAACTGCAGGTAGCAGTCGATCTGCTGCTCCAGATCCTCGCGGCTTAAAGCGCGTTGGCGGGCTGCAAGCAGCGCCACACCACAAAGGGTCAGGGCATTGGTTGCCGCCGCATCGTTGATGTGGGTCATCATCTTCACAGCCAGATCGTTAACAACCGGGTTCAGCCATTGTGGGCGCTGGGGCTCGATAGGGTCGATATCTTTGTGCCACTCAGGAACATGTTCGTTAAGGTAGTGGTTGAGTGGGATCGGTTCGCCGAAGTTGACGTAGCCCTGGCCGAGGTTGCGCAGTTTGCGCAGGGTACGGATCACCTGACCAACGTTCTCTTTCTCTTTGCGTTTCCCGCGTAGCTCTTTGGCGTAGGTTGCCACTTCCATAACGTGCTCGTAGCCGATATAAACCGGTACCAGGGTGACTGGGCGGTTGAGTCCGCGCAGCATGGCCTGGATGGTCATCGACAGCATACCGGTTTTGGCCGGTAACAAACGGCCAGTACGTGAGCGGCCACCTTCACTGAAGTATTCCACCGAGTAGCCTTTGGCAAACAGCTCGGCTAGGTATTCACGGAATACGGTCGAGTACAGGCGGTTGCCCTTGAAGCTACGGCGGATAAAGAACGCGCCCCCACGGCGGAAGATAGGCCCGGCCGGGAAGAAGTTCAGGTTGATACCAGCGGCAATATGCGGTGGTACCAAGCCTTCCTGGTAAAGCACGTATGACAGCAGTAGGTAGTCCATGTGGCTACGGTGGCATGGTACGTAGACAATCTCATGGCCATCTTGGGCCAGTTTACGTACCTGCTTGGCATTGTGGATATTCAACCCTTGGTAGAGCTTGTTCCACAGCCAGCCAAGGAAGCGGTCACCACGCTTGATCAGCGAGTAGGAGAAATCGGCAGCAATTTCTTCCATCATATCGACAGCTTCTTTGCGCACTTTCTCGATCGGTACATCACGGCTTGCCGCTTCTTCTGCCACCACTTTCTCAATCGCTTTGGAGTTTAACAGGCGGTTGAACAGTACCTGGCGGTCCGGCAGTTTGGGGCCGGATGCAGCCAGCTGCTGGCGTGAGAAGTGGATACGCGCCACCCTTGCCAGTTTGTTGGCAATAGAGTCGTCAGTACCGTGGTGATCCGCCATGTAACGCAGGGACACTGCCGGGCTTAGGCGTACCATACAGTCACGGCCATGGCCGAGAATGGTAAAGAACTTCTCTGGCCCATTGAGCGGACGCAGTACCGGTCTGTGGTTCTCTTCCTTGCCAGGTTTGCGACCCCACAGGATAGACGCTGGGACTACTTGGATATCCAGTTCGCTGTCTTGCTTGTGGTGTTCAAGCAGGGCAGTGAACAAATCAATCGATTCTTGCGGTAGCTTGGTCTTGTCACCGAAGACACTTGGGCCATCGGAAATGTAGACATAGCGGACAAACTGCTGCCCGTTGAGCTCTAGCGGCGACAGCGGATCAGGCAGCCCAAGTTTCAGGGTGCTGCTGCGCAGCGTCATCAAATCTGTGTTTGAGCGGAACGGCAGGATGTAAACAATCGGGCGTTCCAAATCCAGTTCCAGGTCTGCAACGGGATCGGAGGGGATTGAGTGGGTTTTAACCAGCAGAGAAAGCGGCAAATCCAGTATTTTTTGATAGATTTTCTGCCAACTTGACATATCTTTTACTAGCCTCGAATTCTTAATGCGTGGCAAGGATAGCAGAAAAAAACCAGTTATAAGCAGCGAAATAGCACAGACTTGCCGTTATATGACATTTTTATTGATTTACATACCGTCTTTGCTATCCCTTTTAGGTATTAGAAATGGGGGCTTACAGGAAAGAAGCCCAGTTGGTGAATTTACGCCAAAATTGTTGTTTTCCTAAACAATAACCTTTTCAAGCGGCAGAACACTGGATATACTCACAGTGAACTGTATAAAAAGACAGGGTGAGTTATGAAGCCGTTAACGCCGCGCCAACAAGAAGTCTTTGATTTGATCAAAGCAAAAATTGAAGATACTGGAATGCCGCCAACACGTGCTGAAATAGCCCGTGAACTCGGCTTCCGCTCAGCCAATGCTGCCGAAGAGCACCTCAAGGCACTGGCCCGTAAAGAAGTGATTGAAATTATTCCTGGCGCCTCGCGTGGGATCCGCCTTATTGCCAGCAATGATGGTGAAGAAAGCGGCTTGCCGCTGATCGGTCAGGTTGCTGCCGGTGAGCCAATTCTGGCCCAGGAGCATGTTGAAACCCACTATGAAGTGGATCCGGCGCTGTTCAAGCCGCGTGCTGACTTCCTGCTGCGGGTCAACGGTATGAGTATGAAGGATATCGGGATCATGGACGGCGATTTGCTCGCTGTGCACAAAACCCAAGATGTCCGCAACGGCCAGGTGGTCGTGGCCCGGGTTGAAGACGATGTGACAGTCAAACGTCTCGAGCGTAAGGGTGCGCAGGTCCTGCTGCATGCCGAGAACGAGGAGTTTGCCCCTATCGTGGTCGACCTCAACACCCAGCACCTGTCGATTGAAGGTATCGCCGTTGGGGTGATCCGCAATACTGACTGGATGTAACCGCACCGCTTAAAATATCTTCATTACCACTTTACAAGCGGTAATGATAGTCATTATCATCTCTTTATCAGAAGGAGATGATAATGACAGAGTCCGTCCGCCATGATATTCCCGCCGAATTGCTCCAGCCGCTGTGGCTTCGTAGCCGTGAAAGCCTGGCTGATGATCGTCTAATTTATGATCCTGTCGCCGCTGCCGCCTGTACCCAGTGCAGCCTCAAACCAGAATGCCTCAAAGGCAATGTCTCCCAGCAGCAATTGCTACATGCCAGCCTCACACTCATCTGTGACCGCCAAATCCAGCACTTCCTCCGACGTCACCCCGATGGACGGATCGTCAACCTGGGGAGTGGGTTAGATACCCGTTTTTACCGGGTCGATAATGGCCGTTGCCGTTGGTTTGATATCGATGTGGGTGAGAACCTGCTGTGGCGCCAACGTCTATTCCATCGCAGCGAGCGCTACCGAATGTTGCCAGGCTCCACGTCAGATTTGTCCTGGTTGCAAGCCTTACCTCCGATGTCGGGTGCACCGGTGATGGTGTTGTGCGATGGCGCGTTGTTGGCTTCGAATGAGGTGGAGTTGGCCCATGTTGTCCAGTCTTTGGCTTGTCACTTTGGCCGCTTTGAGCTGTGCTTGGTGGTCGCCGGTGATTTGTGCCAGTCACCACTGGCGAGCAAAATGGGGGTCGGAAAACCCTTTGGTCATGCTTTGCGTGACCCGCAGCGAAAGTTGTTGCAATGGCTGCCGTGGGCAACGGCAGTGGGGCGTTATAGCCCGATGGACAGCGCCTGTTCGCGGTGGCAAAACTGGCAACGCTGGTTAGCCCGTATCCCCGGATTGAAATTCCGTATGTTGCCGGTACTACTGCATATTCATCTGTAAATCCCACAGCTGGCATAGGTTTGCTGCTACGCACTTCCTATTTCTACCTAGCATGCAATATGCCAGCTTGGATTTTTTCTCTACTTTTCCTTTCTATTTTTTTGCGTAATCTCACGATCCTGTCCTAAGTTAAAATGTAAACAAACTGTTAACCGTGTAACTGTGGATGACAAATCATCCACAGCGTCTGCAGGGAAGACTCTAATCATTTTGCGCTGTCCCCATGAGCTATTTTGTGTTCGCGGGGGTATTTGATAGGAAAAGGATAGGAGGGAGCCGGGTGATGATTCGCCGTCTGATGTGCTGTCTGTTTGTTTTGCTGGCTGTGCCAGCACAGGCAGAAGTTCAACCCATGCCACTGAATATGACCCAGGGAGTGACCGAGGTCAGTCAGCGGGTGTTTGATCTCCACATGACGATTTTCTACATATGTGTAGTGATCGGGCTGGTGGTTTTCGGGGTGATGTTCTGGTCTATCATCCATCACCGCAAATCCAAAGGGGCCGTTGCAGCTTCCTTCCATGAAAGTACCAAAGTGGAAATCCTCTGGACGGTGATCCCGTTCGTTATCCTCATTATCATGGCTGTCCCTGCCACCAAGACCTTGTTGGCAATGGAAGATACCTCTCAGGCCGACATGACGATTCAGGTAACCGGTTCGCAATGGAAATGGCACTACAGCTATTTCGGCGAGGATGTCGAATTCTTTTCTTTGCTGGCAACCAGCCCAGCCCAAATTGCCAATGAACGTGAAAAGCGCAGTAACTACCTGCTAGAAGTGGATAGGCCGCTTGTATTGCCTATCGGCAAAAAAGTTCGCTTCCTGATCACGTCCCAGGATGTCATCCACTCTTGGTGGGTGCCGGATTTTGCCGTGAAAAAAGATGCCAACCCCGGGTTTATCAATGAAGCCTGGACCCGTATAGACGAGCCGGGTATCTACCGTGGCCAATGTGCCGAACTGTGTGGCAAGGACCACGGCTTTATGCCCGTGGTGGTGATTGCCAAACCGCAGGCGGAATATGAAGAGTGGCTGCAGGCCACCAAAGTCGCCCAGCAGCAGGCACGTGAAGAAGAGCAACGCCTGCTTTCCATGCAGATGGATATGGATGAGTTGATGACTTTGGGTGAGCAGGTCTACAACACCCGCTGTGCTATGTGTCATCAGGCCAATGGCCAGGGGATCCCGGGTGCTTTCCCTGGACTCGCCGGCCAGGGGCTGTCGGTTGACCCAAACGCCAAGCTTGAACACATCAGTATTGTTGTTCATGGCAAACAGGGAACGGCAATGCAGGCCTTTGGTCCGCAGCTGAGCCTCAAGGAGCTGGCGGCAGTGATCACTTATGAACGCAACGCTTGGGATAACAATACCGGAGACACCGTGCAGGCTGCCGAAGTGCAGGCTGTGATGGACGGTCAGGAGCTATAGGGGAGAGAGTGACGATGACGGATATGTTGCGTGAGCAGACCGAGGTCGAGGAAACCCAGACCGAGCAGCATGAGCATCACGAGCACCACCAGACCGGTCTCAAACGCTGGTTGTTCACGACCAACCACAAGGATATTGGCTCACTGTACCTGATGTTCAGCTTTGCCATGTTCTTGATTGGTGGGGCGATGGCGATGGTGATACGGGCCGAGTTGTTCCAGCCTGGCCTGCAGTTGGTCGAGCCGAATTTCTTCAACCAGATGACCACGGTTCATGGGCTTATCATGGTGTTCGGGGCGGTTATGCCAGCTTTTACTGGCCTCGCCAACTGGATGGTACCTTTGATGATCGGCGCGCCGGATATGGCGCTGCCGCGGATGAACAACTGGAGTTTCTGGATCCTGCCTTTTGCCTTTGCCATGTTGTTGGCTTCATTGTTCATGGAAGGCGGTGGCCCTAACTTCGGCTGGACTTTCTATGCGCCTCTATCGACGACGTACAGCCCAGAAAGTACTGGCCTGTTTGTCTTCGCCATCCATATCATGGGGATCAGCTCGATAATGGGGGCGATTAACGTCATAGTCACCATCGTCAATATGCGTGCACCCGGTATGACCTACATGAAGATGCCGCTATTCGTCTGGACTTGGCTGATCACTGCCTTCCTACTGATCGCTGTGATGCCGGTATTGGCCGGGGCGGTGACCATGGTGCTGACTGACAAGTACTTCGGCACCAGCTTCTTCGATGCTGCCGGCGGGGGCGATCCTGTGATGTTCCAGCACATCTTTTGGTTCTTTGGACACCCCGAAGTGTACATTATGATTTTACCGAGTTTCGGTATCATTTCGGCGATTGTCCCAGCCTTTTCGCGCAAGAAGCTGTTCGGCTACAGCTCAATGGTGTATGCCACCGCCTCGATTGCCGGTTTGAGCTTCTTGGTATGGGCCCACCATATGTTCACCACAGGGATGCCGGTCGCCGCAGAGCTGTTCTTCATGTATTGCACCATGCTGATATCGGTACCGACCGGGGTTAAGGTGTTCAACTGGGTGGCGACAATGTGGCGCGGGTCACTGACTTTCGAAGTACCAATGCTGTTCGCGATTGCCTTTATCGTCTTGTTTACCATCGGTGGTTTTTCCGGGCTGATGCTGGCAATCACACCGGCGGACTTCCAGTACCATGACACTTACTTTGTGGTCGCACACTTCCACTATGTCCTGGTGTCTGGGGCTATCTTCTCTATCATGGCAGCCGCCTATTACTGGTTGCCGAAATGGACCGGCCATATGTTCGACGAGAAGTTGGCTAAGTGGCATTTCTGGTGCTCGATCATTTCAGTCAATATCCTATTTTTCCCGATGCACTTCCTTGGCCTGGCGGGGATGCCACGCCGGATCCCCGATTATGCGCTGCAGTTTGCCGACATCAATGCGGTGGTGAGTATCGGTGGGTTCCTGTTTGGGTTGTCCCAGTTGATCTTCCTTGCGGTGGTAGTGAAGTGTGTTCGCGGTGGCGAGAAAGCGGCAGCCAAGCCTTGGGATGGTGCCGAAGGCTTGGAGTGGACGGTGGCCTCACCTGCACCGCACCACACATTCTCGACCCCGCCTAAAGTGGATTAAAGTGGAGAGATGGCGATGGACAAGCCCCAGTTTGACCAAGAACCTGACAAGCGACCTGAAGTGCCGGGAACCATGGAGCCTGGCAAGAAAAAACAGCGCTCTATCTGGTCCCTGACCCTGATGGCGGTGGCGATGTTCGGCTTCGCGTTTGCTTTGGTACCTTTGTACGATGTGTTCTGCGATATTACCGGTATCAATGGTAAAACTTCCGATACCCAGGCAGCTGCCAGCGAGCGGGTGGATACCAGCCGTGAGGTGACGGTGGAGTTTGTCTCGTATATCAACCCTGGCGTGCAGTGGACGTTTGAGCCGGAGGTCAAAACTTTGGTGGTCAACCCCGGCCAGACCCACACCATTACCTACAAGGCCAAGAACCTGACCGGGAATGAGACCGTCGGCCAAGCTGTGCCTTCGGTCAGCCCGGGCCAAGGGGCCCGCTACCTCAACAAAATCGAATGCTTCTGTTTCAACCGCCAGCCATTGGCAGCGGGCGAAACAGCCAGTTTGCCTCTGATTTTCTATGTCGATCCGGAATTACCAGAGGACATCAACACCCTGACCCTAGCCTATACCCTTTACAACGCCCAGCCGGATGCGCCGGCTCAAACGCAATGAGGTTGAATGATGGCGAATCCTTACTCTGAACATGATCAGTCTGTGACACCTCCACACGAGAATTATTATGTGCCTGAAGCCAGTGCCTGGCCGATTGTAGGTGCGATTGCCCTGTTCCTCATCGCGATGGGGGCAGGGGCGACAGTCGGGGATCTCTTTGGTGGTCAGGGGCCTTGGATTTTGCTGTCCGGAGTTGGCTTGCTGCTGATCATGTTGGTGGGCTGGTTCCGCGATGTGATCAGCGAGTCGATGGCAGGGCTGTATAGCCGTCAGATGGACCGCTCGTTCCGTCAGGGGATGAGTTGGTTCATCTTCTCCGAGGTGATGTTCTTTGTGGCCTTCTTCGGCGCACTGTTCTACGCCCGGATGATTGCGGTGCCATGGCTTGGCGGTGCTGGCAACAATGCCATGACCCATGAAGTGCTATGGCCGGATTTTATCGCCCAGTGGCCTTTGGTCATGACGCCCGGCGGGGCAGAAACCACTGCTATGGGGCCGATTGGGTTGCCGCTTTATAACACATTGATCCTGCTGGCTTCTTCGGTCACTGTCCATATTGCCCACACGGCATTGGAGCAGGATAACCGACCTAAACTCAAACTGTTTTTGCTATTGACGGTGCTGCTTGGTTCGCTGTTTATCTACCTACAGGGTGTCGAGTATGTCCATGCTTATGAAGATATGGGGCTGACCCTTGATGCCGGTATCTACGGTAACACCTTCTTTATGCTGACAGGGTTCCATGGCCTGCATGTCACCCTGGGAACCATCATTCTGTTCATCGTCTGGTTGCGTGTTTTGCGGGGCCATTTTACCCCAGAGAAGCATTTTGCCTTCCAGGCCGGCGCTTGGTATTGGCACTTTGTTGATGTGGTGTGGCTAGGGCTATTTGTGTTCGTGTATATCTTGTAAGGCTAGAGGCTAGAGGCTAGAGGCTAGAGGCTAGGGGGCTCACAAGGCCCCTAGTATGGCCTTGGGTTCGGTGTGATGTAGCCGCTAGCTAGCGCAATTAATAGCAGGGCGAATAGGAAGACGGAGAACAACACCCGGCGCCCGAGATGGCGTGACATGGGTTGGCCCTGCTTGCCTTTTAGCATAACAGGTAGGGCTCGGAACAGGTTCAGCACGATAAAGATCAACAGGCAAACAATCAGGGCTTTCAGCAACATAGAGGTCTCCGGTCAGGACTGGGTGAATCATGCGTCGGATAGGTTTTATTCTTTTTACTGTGGCGGTACTGGCGACATTGGTCAAGTTGGGTTTTTGGCAAATGACCCGTGCTCAGGAAAAAGAAAGCCTCGGCCATGCCCTCAAATTTCGCAGCGAGCAGATGTACTACAGCTTGGCGAGCCTACCCTCCGATCCACGCTGGTACAGCCTGACCCTGCGAGGGGAGTTTGACCACAGCAAGGCGGTATTGCTGGATAACCAACTTTACCAGGGCCGGCCGGGTTACCACGTGCTGTACCCCTTTGCGGTTGATGAAGGTTGGGTCTTGGTGAATTTGGGTTGGATAGCGGCCCCAACTTACCGAGATCAAATTCCTGTTCTGCCGGAGCACCATGGTGAGGTAATGGTGAGCGGTATTATTGCTCCACCCTCGGCATTGCTGGAATTAGCGCCGGAGGTGATGGGCCAAGGGTATCCTCTCAGGGTGCAGAATATCAGCATGGTGGATTTGGCCAACCACATGGATTTGACCCTTCCCTCTTGGGTATTGCAGATTGACCCGGATAGTCCGCTGGCGCTCAATCAGACTTGGATCCCGGTGGTCATGGGGCCGCAAAAACATTATGCCTACGCCCTGCAGTGGTTTTTGATGGCGCTGGCAGTATCTGGACTCGCTTTTTGGTGGTTAAGACGGAGTAAACCATGAAGAAACAGGGAACGTTGCTACTACTTTTCGGCGCCTTCGCCTTGCCGGTCATTCTGGCCAAAATGGTGCTTGATTTAAACTGGTACCAAGGTGGGGTGACTAACCGTGGTGAGTTGTTGGAGTCACCGCTTGCCTCGGAGTGGTTGGGTGAAAGCCGCCAGTGGCAATTGATCTATTTGCTACCAGAACAGTGTGATGAGTTGTGCCAGGGAGCCTTGTTCAATCTCCGCCAGGTACCTCAGGCTGTCGGTGCCGAGCAAGATAGGCTAGGCAGTGTCCTGCTCATAGATGGCGATACGCTCGATGAACAACCTGGTGAAGTGAAAAAGCAGGTATCCGGTATCGAGCTGCGTCAGGTGCCAGAATACGTTGTCAGTCAGCTCAAAACTCTGGAGTACGGTGCCAAGGCTATCTATATTGCCGATCCCCTCGGCAACGTGATGATGGCCTACCCCTTGGTCAAAGGGAAGGTCGCGGTGCTGGCGCAGGGTAAGGATGTGCTGAGGGATCTCAAGCGGTTGCTGAAGATTTCGAAGATCGGCTAGGGAGAGCGTGTGATGAAAAAAGATAATTTCCGTCTCTGGGTAGCTGTGACGTTTGCCTTGTCATTGTGTGTGATTGCCCTCGGGGCCTATACCCGGCTGACCGAAGCCGGTCTGGGGTGCCCTGACTGGCCGGGGTGTTATGGTTTTGCCGGGGTGCCGAAAGGGGAAAGCCAACAGGCACTGGCAGCCTCCCGGTTTCCCGATGCGCCGTTCGAAGCCGACAAGGCTTGGAATGAGATGCTACACCGTTACGTTGCCGGTACGTTGGGCTTGATGATTTTGGCACTCAACATCATGGCGTGGCGTAAACCATCTCGCCCTAAAGGGCTACCAACCTTGTTGCTCGCGACGGTTATCTTCCAGGCATTGCTTGGTATGTGGACGGTGACGATGGTGCTGATGCCTGTCGTGGTGATGGGCCATTTGCTGGGCGGGTTTACTACGGCATCGCTATTGTTCCTGCTGTGGTTGAGGTTAGGCAGGGAGCCTGCCCATCCCTCAGCCATAGGTACCAGTACTGGGCTGCAGGCATTTGCGTTGTTCGGGTTGCTGGTTGTTGTGGGACAGATCGCATTAGGCGGCTGGACCGCAGCAAACTATGCGGCGGTGGTCTGTACCCAACTGCCGTTGTGCGAAGTGGATTGGCGGCAGAGTTTCGATACCTCGGCTTTTGCCCTGATCCAGCCAGAGCACGATACCTACCAGTACGGGGTGCTGGATTACCAGCAACGGGTCACGATTCATGTTACCCATAGGATCGGGGCAATCGTCACGGCGTTGGTACTGGTTATGCTGGCCTGCCTATTGTGGCGGCAAAGGGCACTGCGGGGCGTTACGGTATTGATGGTAGCGCTTTTGGCCGGGCAGATCAGCCTCGGCATTACCAATGTCGTCGCCAGCCTGCCGTTATCTGTGGCGGTGGCGCATAACGTGACAGGGGTTCTATTGCTGTTATCGCTGGTGGCGGTGAACATGCAGGTATACCGGATGCGGCAGTCAGGTCGCTATCCCAATCGAATCGCCTCCCGGACGGGAAGTTGATAGGCAAGCGGATGAAAAGGCGTGTGGATTAGCCAAAGGAGGGCCTGGGTATGGCAAAGAGTCAGGTTGTAGCAAAAGGGGGTTACAAGCCCCTGTCATCAGGAAGGGTGTGGCAGGACTATTTGACCATGACCAAGCCCAAAGTAGTTGCCATGCTGTTGCTAACAGCTTTGGTTGGGATGTGTCTGGCGGTCCCTGGGATCCCGCCGCTCAAGGCCGTTGTGTTTGGTTTGGTTGGGATCGGCTTGCAATCAGCAGCGGCAGCAGCGTTCAACCATGTATTGGACCGCCGCTTTGATGCCAAAATGGCGAGGACCTACCATCGCCCGTTGGCCAAAGGACGGGTCGAAACCCACAAAGCCGTTATTTTTGCCTGTGTGCTGATGGTTGCGGGGTTTGTGGTGCTGTGGCAACTCAATGCCCTGACCGCATGGCTGACGTTTGCCAGTCTTATTGGCTATGCCCTGGTGTACACCGTATGGCTCAAGCATGCCACACCGCAAAATATTGTGATCGGTGGCCTTGCCGGGGCGGCGCCACCCCTGCTAGGCTGGACAGCAGTGACCGGTGAACTTCACTCCCATGCCTTGCTGTTGGTGATGTTGGTCTTTACCTGGACGCCACCCCATTTCTGGGCGCTGGCTATCCATCGCCGTGATGATTATGCCAAGGCGGGGATCCCAATGCTGCCGGTCACCCATGGCATTGGCTACACCAAGACCATGGTGCTGCTTTATACATTGATGCTGGCTCTGGTGGGTTTGCTCCCTTGGTTAACCGGAATGAGCGGTTGGTTGTATCTTGCCGGAAGCAGCGTGCTCAACCTTGGTTTTATCGGATACGCGGTGAAGCTCAAGTTTGCCGATGAGCCGGGCCATGCTTGGGCCACCTTCAAGTATTCGATCTGGCATTTGCTGGCGCTGTTTGTGGTGTTGCTGGCCGATCACTGGTTGGCAGCCTTGCTGGTATAAGACGTAATCACTTTCGGGCATAGTCTCGGGGGTGTAGAAGAATATTCCCATTCTGCAGACTGGGGGTGGCCCCTGTGGATTCTGTCCACGGGGGCTTTTTATTTGCGGCTAGAGCAATGATAATCGCGGGTCGGATATTAAGAATTGAGGTTGTTGTGCTGCAAGCGTTGCGAGATAGAAACTTACACCGCCAGGTGTTTGCCTTGGCCCTACCTATGGTGCTGTCGAATATTACGGTTCCCTTGTTGGGTTTGGTGGATGCGGCTGTTATAGGGCACCTCGAACACGCTTGGTATCTAGGAGGGGTTGCGGTAGGCGGGACCATGATCAATGTGACCTTCTGGCTACTGGGCTTCTTGCGGATGGCAACAACCGGTCTTAGCGCACAGGCCTATGGGGCATCGGATCGCGACGCGCAGGCGACCGTCTTTATCCAAGGGTTAGCATTGGCTTGGCTGATGGCCCTGGTACTGGTTGTACTCCACCAACCGGTTGCTGATCTGATCTTCCATTTCAGCTCTGCGAGCGATGAAGTAAAAACCTATGCCGAGCAGTATTTCTCTATCCGGATCTGGGGCGCACCGGCCGCCTTGGCGAACTTCGTCATCATGGGGTGGCTGCTTGGTACCCAGAATGCCAAGTTGCCGATGTGGCTGTTGATCGTCACCAATATCGTCAACATTAGCTTGGATGTATTGTTTGTCCTTGGTTTTGGTTGGAAAGTGCAGGGGGCGGCTGCGGCATCGGTACTGGCTGAATACAGTGGCTTGGTACTCGGATTGTGGTTTGTGTCCCGCCAGTGGCTCGGCCATGCCCTGCCGGCCTTGCGCAGCAAGCTAGGCAGTGCTCGCCGGGGGGTAGGCCGTCTGCTCAAGCTCAACCGGGATATCTTCCTGCGTAGCCTATGCCTGCAATTAACTTTCACATTCATGACATTCCAGGGCGCGACATTGGGCGATAATGTGGTCGCTGCCAATGCGGTGCTGATGAGCTTTCTTATGCTGGTCTCCTACGCAATGGATGGGTTTGCCTATGCCATGGAAGCGATGGTCGGCAAAGCCATTGGTGCCCGCAACCGCGACGAGCTTGGCCGTAGCCTGGTAGGTACCACATTCTGGAGCTTGGTGATTTCCTTGATTCTGACGCTGGCGTTCGCCTTTTTCGGACGAGATATCATTGCCCTGATTTCTGATATCCCGGCTGTGCATCAAGAGGCTGCCCAGTACCTGCCATGGTTGGCAGCAGTACCGCTGGTGGCTATGTGGTGCTTTTTGCTAGATGGTATCTTCATCGGGGCAACCCGGGGGCGCGAGATGCGCAACAGTATGTTTGTCGCAACCTGTTGTTATTTCATTATTTGGTGGTTGCTATCAGGTTTTGGTAACCATGCGCTATGGGGAGCGATGCTCGGGTTCATGGCAATGCGCGGGGTAGGGTTGGCGGTAATTTTCGCTTATCAATGGCAAAAAAATATTTTCCTGCAACCAGCTAGTACAAACAAATAGTTAGGATTAATTGACTTAATTTGTTCAGTTTTGCGGCAAAAAAAGCTATCCAGGTAAGGCATGATCTGTTTAAAATGCGAGCAATTCTGTCACCTGGAGGAATAAATGAAAAAAGCAGTACTGGCACTTTTTTTAGCGGTAATCACGATGAGCTGGGTAGCGCCGGCAACGGCCGCTATCCAGGGAAAGTCATATAAGGTAAGTGCAACGGCATATAATTCGGTTCGGGCCCAGACCAACTCCAATCCCACGATTGCAGCATGGGGAGATAGGCTCAAACCTGGAATGAAAGCCATTGCGGTTTCCCGCGATCTACTCAACCGAGGGTTCAAGCGCGGTACGATAGTGAAAATCTCCGGACTACCGGGTGAGTATGTGGTACTGGATAAGATGAACAAACGATGGCGCAACAAGATAGATATCTACATGGGCCAAGATGTTCAAGCCGCAAGGAACTGGGGTCGCCGTAACGTGACCATTACCGTTGTGAAGTCATAACACGGTATCAAAAACCTGAAAACATAACTGTTCTAGTACTTTGATAGAATCGCTATCTTTTCAGATTCGAGATAATACCAAGCGGGTTAACAGTTTATTTAACAGCACTATTTGTTTGGTATACAAAAAAGCGAGAGCCAAGGCCCTCGCTTTTTTTATGGTGCGCCGAGCATGGTGTCAACCTAGGAGGTGAAAGTCCTCTACGGGCTCAGTCGAGCGAGAACCGTTAGCCTATGCAAGGGTGTTC
>NZ_JACSOF010000002.1:0-104834 GCF_014349205.1 Photobacterium sp. BZF1 | reverse complement strand
TTTTGCCAAGCACGCAGAAGCACAAGGTGCGATTTCCGAGAAGCTGACGTCTGTCGACGAGTTTGATGCAGCATTCGCCCGTGCCAAAGAAGCTGACCGTACTTACGTGATTGTGGTTGATATCGACCCAGTATCACCAGCGGCATGGTCTAAGTGTGACTGCTGGTGGGAAGTCGGGCTACCTGAAGTGACTCGCAATGAGCACACCGCGAAGAAAGTCGCGGATTGGGAAGAAGGCCGAGCAACCCAGCGACGCGGTGTATAGGGACGTGGCGTTTAATACCGGTTCCTAACATAAACGAATTCCGAACATTTAAATCTTAATATTTCCAATAATTTATCCGCAGGTATCACATTCTGATGTTGTGATGCCTGCCAAGGAGTGAACCATGTTTAATGAAGAACGTCATTTTGACCAACCAATCCGCTGGGCAATGGTAGGCGGCGGCCGTGGTAGCCAGATCGGTTACTCACACCGCAATGCTGCACAGCGCGATGGTTTGTTCAAGCTGGTAGCCGGTGCTTTCGACCTAGACCCAGCACGTTGCCGTGATTTCGGTGAGAACCTAGGCCTTGACGGCGACCGTTGCTACGCCAACTACAAAGAGATGTTCGAGCAAGAAGCCCAGCGCGAAGACGGTATTCAAGCTGTATCTATCGCAACGCCAAACTCTACCCACTACGAAATCTGTAAGGCAGCGCTAGAAGCCAACCTTCATGTGGTGTGTGAAAAGCCAATCACGTTCACTACGGAAGAAGCGGAAGAGCTAAAAACAATCGCTGCGCAGAACAACCGTGTTATCGGCGTGATGTATGGCTACAGCGGTTTCCCAATGGTCCAGCAGGCGCGTGAAATGGTTCAGCGTGGTGACCTAGGTGAAGTTCGTGTGATCAACATGCAGTTTGCCCACGGCTTCCACAACGAAGAGTATGAGCTAAACGATCCGGGCCTGAAGTGGCGTGTAAGCCCAGAAGTTTCTGGTCCAACTTACGTGCTAGGTGATATCGGTACTCACGCCTTCTACCTATGTGAAGTGATGACAGGTCTTGAGGTTGACCGTCTATCTTGTATGCGCCAGAGCTTCATCAAGTCTCGTACGCCGCTAGAAGATAATGCTCACGTGATGATGGAATTCAAAGGCGGTGCAGTCGGTACGCTATGGGCATCAGCGGTTAACTCTGGCTCTATGCACCAACAGAAGATCCGCATCGTGGGTTCTAAAGCGTCTATCGAGTGGTGGGACGAGCAGCCAAACCAGCTTCGCTACGAAGTTCAGGGTGAAGCACCACGCATTCTAGAGCGCGGTATGGGCTACCTGCACCAGGACGCACCGGGTGTTGCCGCTAACCGTGTTGGTGGTGGCCACGCAGAAGGTTACTTCGAGTCTTGGGCAAACCTATACCACCGTTTTGCACTGGCATTCGACGCGGCTGACCGCGACGACCAGGCAGCGCTGGCTGATATCTGGTTCCCAGGTATCGATGCCGGTATCGAAGGTGTACGCCTGTGTGAGAAGTGCGTTGAGTCAGCAGACCAAAACGCAGCTTGGGTTGATTACGAGTAATAGGAACGGACCATGACAAAGATTGCACTTCAGCAAGACCGCAAGCTGGATGCCATCGTGTTGGGACGTGCGGGCGTAGACCTCTACGCCCGTGAATCAAACACGGACATGGCTGATATTTCAGGCTTTGAAAAATTCGTCGGTGGCTCGGCTGCCAATATCGCAGTCGCAGTGAGCAAATTGGGTGGCAAGGTCGGCTTTATCGGCTGTGTTGCGGATGATGCCTTCGGCGGCTACGTGAAACAGTACATGTCAGGCCAGGGCATCAACCTGGACGGCATGATGACAGACAACTCGGGCTCTCGCACTTCTGTCGCGTTTACCGAGATGAAGCCAAGTGATTGTACGGTTTTGATTTACCGTAACAACGCTTCTGACTTGACCATCAAGCCAGAGCAGGTAGACCCAGAGTACATCGCGAGCTCGAAAGTGTTGGTGGTAACCGGAACGGCGCTTTCTGAAAGCCCAAGCCGTGAAGCAACATTGATTGCGATGGAACATGCGCGCCGCAGCAACACACTGGTTGTGCTTGACGTTGACTACCGTCCTTACTCTTGGCGTACCGATGTCGATGCCTCTATCTACTACGGCATCGCAGCAGGCTTGTCCGACATCGTTATCGGCAACCGCGAAGAGTTCGACATGATGGAAACCGTGCTGGCACCGGGTAACAAGGATGACGATGCAACGGCAGAGCGCTTCCTGCGTGCCAATACCCAGGTTGTCGTGATTAAGGCCGGTGAGTTTGGCTCTAAAGTCTACTGCCGCGACGGTCACAAGTTCCAGCAAGGTATCTTCCGCGTTGAGGTTCAGAAGCCATTTGGCTCGGGCGACTCATTCGCTGGCGGCCTGATTTGGACACTGGTAAATGGCGGCGAATTGGAAGATGGCGTCAAGCATGGTTCAGCGGCTGCAGCGATTAACGTTAGCGGCAACAGCTGTACCGAAGCGATGCCAACCAAAGAGCAGTTATTCGACTTTATTGAGACCAGAGAGCAAAGCCTTTAACTAGCGCCAAGCGTTAAGGAAGGGTCATTTTGGTCAGCCGGGCCAGTATCGTATGGCTTATCAGTCTTCCATCGGTACAAACCATCGAGGTCCGGCTTTTTTATTCCCCCAAGCCTATAGCGATAGGCGCCGATTAACAGAATCAGATAATTAAAAGGCTGCACTGACTAATCAAAATAATAGGTCGGGCAGTGAGGAGAGAGCCATGGGTAAGCATATCCCGCCGTTTGATAACAAGAACCAACCAATCATCGATATTAACGACGAAGTGACACCACTATGTTACTTCAACCAAGTTCGCCTAGCGCAGGGCGAACAACACCAGCATGTTGTCGAGGGCTATGAATCTGTCATCGTCCTGGCTGGCGGTACCTGTTCAATCACAGTGACCAATGGCGAGAAGACCGAAGTATACGACAACATCGGTAAGCGTAAATCGGTGTGGGATGGTAATCCTGAAGCGGTATATGTCCCGCTTGGCTATAGTGCAACCGTTGATTGTGTCAGCGACACCGCTGATGTGATGATTGCGGGCGGTAAGTTCGAGCAGTCTCTGGAACCTTTCTGCATCCGCGAAGAGAATGTCGATATTGTTCAGTACGGTTCCGACGACACCAAAACCCACCGTAAGATCAAACACGTACTGGGCCAGTCAAACTCTGACAACCGTGGCCGCCTATTGGTGAGCGAGTTGTTCACAGTCGGTGCCGGTGGTTGGTCGGGTTTCCCTCCTCACAAGCATGATGAAGACCGCGTTAAGCCTGACGGCAGCAAAGAAACCTTGTACGAAGAAGTATACCAGTTCCGTTTCAACCCAGGCTTCGGCTTCGGTGCCCAGTTCCTGTACGAGCACGAAGACGACTTCGGCCCGGTTTACCACGTACGTACCGGCTCTGTGATTGCTATCGACAAAGGCTATCACCCAAGCGTCGCGGCACCTGGCTATGAAATGTATTACTTCACCATCATTGTGGGCAAAACAGAAAAGTCGTTGATCCAGCACTTTGACCCGCACCACGAATACCAAGTAGAGACGATCCCTGGCATCAAGGACATGATCGCCAAGTTTAAATAACACGGAGGCTTACTAATATGCTCGTTAATCTAAAAGACCTTTTGCCTGAGGCTGCAGCCTCCGATTATGCCGTACCTTGCTTCAACGTGTTCGGCTACGAAGATGCCCGTGCCGTGGTAGAAGCGGCAGAAGAAGTGAACAAGCCGGTGATCCTCGCTTGCAACAAAGATGTGGCTGATTTCTACGGTGTTGAGACCGCTGCGGCGATGTTCCTGACCTTGGCGAAAAACAGCACGGTACCAGTGTGCTTGCACCTAGATCATACCTACGAAGAAGAGATCGTCTACCGCGCCCTGAAAGCAGGCTTCAGCTCAGTGATGTTCGATGGCTCGCAGCTATCGCTGGAAGAAAACATTGCCCGTACCCGTGCGGTGGCAGATGTAGCCCACGCAATGGGCGCATCGGTTGAAGGTGAGATTGGTTCAGTGCCTTACGATGAGGGTCGTGACCACATCAAATCTATTTATACCGAAGCAGAAGAAGCGGCCCGTTTTGCCAAAGAAAGTGGCGCTGACTGTGTGGCTGTCTCTGTAGGTAACGTACACCGTCTGACCGAGCCGACTTGTACTATCGACTTTGGCCGTCTGGACAAGATCGCCAGTATGGTAGATGTGCCATTGGTTATCCACGGTACCAGCGGGATCCGTAACGAAGACATGGAAGTGCTCAAGCGCACCCGTGTATCGAAATTCAATATCGGTACTTGTCTGCGCCAAGCGCTAGGCCATGGCTTGCGTGATTTCATGAATGAAGAGCCTGAGAAATTTGACCGCATTTACTTCATGAAGAAGGCCATGCCGGCGGTGAAGGAAGAGGCGATTCGCAATTTCAAACTACTGTCGTAATAAATGTCGTGACCATTTGCCCTGTTAATACAGGGCATTTTTTTCCCAGGAGAGCATCAATATATGGAAGTAGCCGAGCTTGTTCCCACTGATTTAGACACCCTCAAAGATCACATTGTCCGCCGCTATGACGACTTGAGTCCACGCCTGCAACAGGTGGCTGACTTTGCCATGGCGCAGCCAATGTTAGTTGCGGTCGAGACCATGGTGACGATTGCCGAGCAGGCCAATGTGCCGCTGTCTACCCTTAGCCGTTTCTCCAATGCTATGGGTTTCTCTGGATTCAGTTCGATGCAAGCGGTCTTCCGTAATCACTACTTCAACCGCCCTCGGGATTATAAAGAGCGGGTACGTAGGGCAAAAAACGAGGCTGAATTTGGTCCCGATTCCGCTGCAGCTATCTTCCATGATTTTGGCGCGGCAAATATCGAAGCCATGGAGCAGCTGCAAATTACGGTTTCACCACAAAAGTTGGATAGGGCTGTCGCTTTGCTTGAAGGGGCCGAGACGATATATATCCAGGGAATGCGCCGTGCGTACCCTGTCGCCTTTTATCTCTGGTATGCCTTGATGAAATCAAACAACGACGTGGTGTTGGTTGATGACAATGGCGGCATGCTCTCGCCAATGACTCGCATGATGAGCGAGAAAGATGTCTTGGTCACTTTCACCTTCAGCCCTTATGCGGCGGAGACCACAGACGTTATAGAAATGGCTCACCAGAAGAATGTGCCGATTATTGCCATTACCGATAACCAGATGATGGAGCAGGGCAATAAGCTGGATGTCTGCTTCGAGGTACAGGAAGGGGATAATTTAGGTTTCCGCTCACTGAGTTGTTCGGTCTATCTGGCCCAGACCCTTGCGGTTAGCCTGATGTGTAAAGATACACAATAGAGCCTCGCTTGAGGCTCTATTTCATTTCAAGGGTTTTACCCTTACTCGCCACATTCTTTGTTGAGGTAGGCCATGGCAACCGCTTGGGCTTCGCTGTTGGTGTTCACTGTTTCTTTCTTACGTAGCTCTAGGTAGAGCTCGACACACTTTCTCACCGCTTTGGTTAGCGCGACCGGTTCAGGTATCGCTACCGTTTCTTCGAGTTGCTTGGCAAACTCCGGTAAATACTTTTCAACTTTGCGCACCCCGAATGGGGTAAAGCCACCTTGTCTTAACGCCAATGGCGACAACACGACCTGACGGATAAAGGAAATAAACTCCAAGGTTTCAAAATACTCACCCCGGGCAATTTTGGTTGCCGCATAGTGGGTCCAGATCCAGAAACGATCCTCGATCCATTGTGGATCCGGCTGCGGAAAATGATGCTGGGAGTTTTGGAATACATCCGAGAGGTAACTTTCCCGTTCCCACACTACTTTGGTCTCATCAACACGGGTAGCGGCATCCGGCAGGGCAACGAATTTGAAGTCGACATGTATCGTATTTGGCTCGAACAGGGCGATAACCAAGCGGGGTTCACCGACGTGTTCACCGGTAAAGGCGGCGAGTTTGCCTTCAACGCGGTCAATGATCTCGAAACGTTCTGTCATGATGGTGTCGAAAGCTGATGGTTCAACCGCAATAACCAGGTCGAGATCGCTGTACTTGTCCATGGAGTCAGAAGCAAACGAGCCACTGGCACCAATGCCGAGAATGCGGGGATCCTGCGAGAAAGCCGCAATGATTTTGTCTAGAAGCTGCTGATGAGTGCTTGGAAGTGTTTGTGGAAACTTCATATTTTACCTATTTAATTTATTGAAACTGCTGGCGCAGCCACTGCGGTAAAATGAGCGCAGCATTACAGAATGCCAAAGAATAAAAGATTTTACTAGTGGTGAGATAGCCTGATTAATAGGCAATGAAAAAAAGCTCGCAACAGCAAAGTGTTACGAGCTAAACAACGGACTAATAGTGGTTATGATTTTCCGAATGCGCGAATAATCATGCCCGCGTTATATGACAAATCCACTAAGGCATGATGACGTTTTGGGTTATGATCGAGTGACTTAATTTGATTGCGAGCAAATATGAATCCAGAAAAGCTGTATCCCATTGAAGGTTTTACCAACACACTACTCCTCAAACCGCTATTGGCCCAGAGTGATATCGACAACATAACGGTTGGCGATTACACCTATTACAGTGACTTTGACGACCCGAGCAAGTTCTTTGCTGAAAATGTGTTGTATAACTTTGGCTTTTCTGGCACTTCCCTACATATCGGCAAGTTTTGTGCGATTGCCCACGGCACCAAGTTCATCATGGCCGATGCCAATCATGCTACGTCTGGGGTGACCACCTTTCCCTTTGCGGTATTCGGTGGAAAGTGGGCCGACTCATTGCCACTTGGGGAGTACCCGTTCAAGCATTACAAGGATATTCAGGTTGGCAATGATGTCTGGTTTGGGAACGAAACCACTGTGATGCCCGGTGTGACCATTGGCAATGGCGCTATTATTGGCTCGAAAGCCGTCGTTACCAAAGACGTACCGGCCTATGCCATTGTGGGAGGCAATCCAGCCAAAGTGATCCGCCAGCGTTACTCCGCTGACGAAGTCGCCAAACTAGAGCAACTTGCCTGGTGGGACTGGCCTATCGAACACATCGAGCAGGCTATCCCTCTGTTGGTAAAAGGCGGTGTTGCAGAGCTGTCAGACTATGCTGAGCAACATAACCTGTCGTCTTTATAGTCATTGCCAATAGTTGAAGTGACCCGACACTTTTGGCGCTAGGCATGTGATTCGCTTGCTAAGCGCCAACTACTATGTGTAAAATTTATCCAACATTTCTTTAGGAGCTAACGCCGACATGAACAACTAACTTCCTGACAGCCAGTTTTTATTATCTTGGACTCTCGGGGTTAGTGGGCGTTACCTCGTCGTACCTTCTCTATCAACATATCTATTTGCGCTTGTTCACCTGGCTTTTTGCCAGCACTTGAGTATTCAATCGAGCGTACAGTAGGATCAAAGTAACTGCCTAGTCACTCTATTGGCGTAGAAAGACATAACCCCTTTATTCGTTTTAAAGGGAGGTATTTATGCCTGCATTAATCGCCCATCAATTAGCTTTTCAGTTAGATACTGGAGAGTGGCTATTTCAACACATAAACATTAGCTTGAATGACGACCTGACCGGCTTGATAGGCCGCAACGGTGTAGGTAAGTCGGTCTTGTTATCGCTCCTGCTTGGTAAATTAACGCCGACAATAGGCAGTGTGTCCTGTCAGGGGCAGGTCGGTCATTATTCCCAGCAACCTTCCGAGTTGCTGGGAGGCACTCAGACTGTTGCTGATTTTCTAGGTGTCAGCGAAAAACTGGCCGCAATTAATGCCGTTGAGCAAGGCCGGTGTGATGCCCAGTATTTTGACATCATCGCTGATGACTGGGAGGTCGCTACGCGGACCCAGCAGGTGCTGGTCGATCTCGGGCTACCTGAGTCACCAGATGTTTTGTGCCGTGACCTGAGTGGTGGGCAATTGGCACTGCTGCAGCTATATCAGCTGTTTAATTCAGGAGCTGATATCTTGCTGCTTGATGAACCCTCCAACCACCTGGATGCAAGAGGGCGCCAGTGGCTTATCAGTCAATTACGGCAATTCGCCGGGAAAGTGTTAATAGTCAGCCATGACCGGGCATTGCTCCGTTATGTGGGGGGAGTTTACCACCTGACCAGTTTAGGAATGCAGTATTACCAAGGGAACTATGATGAGTTTTTTAGTCAGCATACCCTGAAGGAAAACGCTCTCGAGAGACAGATCACCCAGCTCAAATCAGAGCAGAAAAAAATCGAGCGCCAACAGCAAGCGAGCAAGGAAAAGGCCCAGCAGCGCAGGGCGCAAGGTGCTCGGCTCAGAAAGTCAGGTAGTCAGCCCAAAATTCTACTTGATGCGATGAAAAACAAAGCGGAGCAAAGCCAATCTGCGGCTGCAATCAACCAACAGAATCAGCTTAGGCGTAACCAGCAAAAGCTCTCTGCCATGCGGCAGCAGCAGGAAGCAATCAAACCACGCCATTTACATTTGGCGGAGTTCGGACAGGCGAAAAAGAATACCGTATTGAGGCTTGAAGGTTATAAGTTGCCATATGGTAGCAAGGAGCCTATCAACCTATTGCTGATGCAATCTGAACGTTGCTATCTAACGGGTGGCAATGGCTGCGGGAAATCAACCCTGCTCAAGAGCATTCACCAGCAGGCGATAAAGCCAGCGAGTTCAAATGTTTCAAGCCCATTATCGTCAACCAAGATGTTGGCCAATGTAATGACAGAGTATCTCGATCAGCACTTCAGCCTACTCAGCCCTGACAGCAACATGCTGGACTGCTTGATGGAATACTGTAAAGGGCTAAGTGAGAGTGATGCCAGAACCTTGCTCGCGGGGATTGGTTTTCGCCGTGGCAGTGTCTACCGCCAAGTCACACATCTTAGCGGCGGGGAAAAGATGAAGCTGGCGATATTGATGGTGAGCCATCTTCCCGATCAGCCTTTGCTGCTGCTCGACGAGCCTGACAATCATTTGGACATCGATGCCAAGCTGCAACTCGCTAAGGCGCTGAATCAATATAGAGGGGCATTTATTTTGGTGAGCCATGACGAGGATTTTGCTGGGGCCATTCAATTTGATCGCCAGCTGAGTTTATCTGTAAGTCAATAAATCGGAATTTTTAAAAAAGTGCGTTGACTCTAGCATTGTTCCAGAGTCTATATTGCATCTGTCAAAGGACATAGTGGGATAGAGGGTAATTTAACTCTCACACCATAATTATTTGGGGGGATGTGAGAGTCAAATTGAAGGGTATATATGGATTTTGATTTTGCAGTTGAACAAATTAAGTTAGTCGGCCTCGAGCAAGGCTATGAGGTCGGCGAAGGTGAACGGACTTTCGAGTTGTTCATCGATAACCACCATGCTGTGGCATATAAAATTGTTGCCAATAACTCATCGGGATATATCCAGGTCCACCAGTGGGAATGTGGTGAAGACGGCAGTGGTGGCAAATATGGCCGTGGTGTCTATTCATTGCGTAGCTATAGCGATGTTGCCCATTTTTGCCAAATTTTAGTTGCCAGTGCATTTATTCGTGCACGGCGCAGAGACTAGTGTTTTTTTAACCTTGTAAACCTTGTAAACCTTGTAAACCTTGTAAACCTTGTAAACCTTGTAAACCTTGTAAACCTTGAACTTTTTACTCCTTGTAAGTTCATCCAGTAAACATTCACTTTTTCAGATTTTGTCATTAGCAATTAGCCGGCACCCTGACTATTTCATTAGGAAGGTAGTGCCGGTATTTTTTTATTTAAATCAATGCTTCAAAAATATCCCTGCAAAATGCACCAGCCGCGCTTGGTTTAGCTCATTGGCTGCACCGCTGACCCCTGCCACCGCCGTCAGTTTACCCTCGAGGTACAAAGGAATAGCAAGGCAGTTGAGGTTGGGCTCTGCTTGCTCCAAATCCAAGGCATAGCCTTGTTCTTTCACTTGGTTAAGCTCTTGTTCCAATGCCGGGCTGATTTGTCCGCCCAAACGCTGCGAGCGTTTTAGTTCCTCATCAAAAGCGAGGAATACCTTGCCAATTGCCGAGGTCGCCAGACCCTCCCTACGACCTCGAGGACTGCGGATCGTCAGGGGGTTGGCACGTTCAATCGCATCAATATAGAGGTATTCCTGGCTCCCGCTTTGTACGGCGAGGTAAGCGGTATTATCGGTCAGTAGGGCCATGTGTTTGAGCAAAGGGGCGAAGTGCTGGCGGATAGATTCGTCATTTTGTTCTAGCGGTTTGGATAACTCCCTCAAGCGTAACCCTAGGGTATACCCTTGCTTGCTGCGGTTGATATAACCAAGGTGGCTCATGGTGGCAAGGATGCCGTGGGCTGTGCTTTTGCTCAGTGCCAAGCCCTCGCTGATTTCTTGCAGGGATAAGGGTTTGCCTGCTAGTGAGAGCAATTCAAGCATAGCAAAACCACGCTCAATAGATTGAATCGTCTTGGGCTCTTTAGCATTTCGCTCTTTTGTTTTGGTTTTTTGGGTACTAGCTTCTTTGGTTTTAGCTTTTTTGGTATTAGCTTCTTGGGCCAAAATGTGTCCTTAGCTACAGCACTTTATCTATATTGCTGACCAGATAATCGATCAGTGTCCTGACTCTGGTTGGGAGGTACTCCCTTGATGAGTAATAAACCCAAACTTGGATAGGCTCCCCCCAGTAACTTTCTAGCAGAGGCACTACTTGGTTTTGCTCCAGCTCTTGATTGAACATCCAACTCCCCAAGCAACTGATGCCTGCGCTGGCCAATGTCGCCTGCTTAGCAGCTCGGAAGTGGTTGACGATTAGCTTGCCTTTGGGCTCGTAGAGCTTGTTTCCTTCACCATCGTTTAACCGCCAACCATGAAACCGCCCTGAGGTGGTAGAGCGCACAGGAATACACTTGTGCTCATCCAAGGCTTTGATGGTGGTGGGCTTGCCATAGCGTGCCAGATAATCGGGGGTTGCATATACCCCGATACCCACTTCAAAAAGCCGTCTAGCTATAAGGCGTGAATCTTGGTTGATAGCGGTACCGATACCCAAATCAAAGCCGTGTTCAACCAGATCCACCACACGATCATCAAAATGAAGATCACAGGTGATCTCCGGATAGGCTTCCATGAAGTCCAAGATCAACGGCAGGATATGTTCTTGACCGATGGAGCTTGATGGCAGGTTGATCTTAAGTTTGCCACTGAGGCTTTGCGAGTCATCGGTGATCCGCTCTATGGTGTGCTGGATAGACTCGACAGAAGGCGTGAGGCTATCAAACAGCTGTTCGCCCATTTGGGTCAGGCTCAGTGAGTGGGATGAGCGGTGGAAAAGCTTGACCTGCCATTCTTCCTCCAATTTACCGATGGCCTTGCTGACGGCAGGTGCGGAGATCCCCAACGCCCGTGCAGCCTTGGCAAAGCTGCCTGTTTTGGCAACCTGAATAAAGATAGGAAGTTGGGTGGGTAATGCTTTCATTAACTTATGGTTACCTTGCTAATAACTCAACAAACACTACAGGTTAATAAGGTTTTGTTCAATACTGTACCTAACGCAGCGAAATCCAACACAGCATAGTTCAACGTAACAGCCAAGATGAGCGAGATAGATTATGACCATGCCAACCCTACACCAACTTATTATAAACGGCGATCTTGACGGTTTTCGTCAAGCTATCGAGATGAAAGCTGATGTCAACCAGCTTGACCCAGTAATGGGCAACTCACCGATGCATATTGCCGCGCAGCAAGATTCTCCAAGTTGGGTAGAGGCACTGTTAAAGGCAGGGGCATTTATCAACTTGCAAACACCTAAGCATGGTGTGACCCCGCTGATGGTCGCGGTGTGGCACCGCAAGCCAGTTGTGGTCGAGGCATTGCTCAAGCAAGCAGAGGTGAATATTGAGATTGTTTCTACTTTTGGCCTCAAAGCCGAACAGCTGGTGGACTTTGGTGCTTCGGAGAAAGATGCTTTCGGCCTGCAGCAGGCCGATCAGCTTCGCCAGCTATTTGATGCCTACCGCGATCAGCTATCTCGTTCTCAAACTCAGTTAAGTGCCTACCAGATAGTCACGGATAGTAGTTTGGATGATGGGGAAAAGGCACGCCAGCTCAAGGAAATAGCAGAAAACGCCATGCTCAACACCCCTTCGGCGATTACTAGCTCGGGTAATGATGAGCATACCGCGGTGATGGTCGCTGCCCGTGACGGTTTGGTGGTAAGCCTCAAGGTGTTGATGGAACAAGGTGGCGATCAGACAGTACCGGATCATTACATGAAAGCTATTCCGCTGCATAAAGCTGCCTATAACGGCAGGCCTGATGTAATTGAACTGCTGTCGCACTACCCTGGCTTCAAGGAGACCCTCGATGCACAAGGGCCAAACAATGGGTATACCCCGCTGCATGATGCTATTTGGCACGGCCATACTGAAGCAGCAGCGAAGCTCATTGCATTTGGTGCAAGAACAGATTTAACCGGTTTTGACGGTAAAACGCCGCTCGAGCTGGCAAGAGAATATCAGTATTCATCTATTGTTGAGATGTTGGAGAAGAAAGCATGAAAGTCCTCGTTGTTTACTGGCACCCAGAGCCAAAAAGTTTTAACGGTGCAATGTTCAACCAAGCGGTGTCAGCATTGGAAGCGGCTGGTCACGAGGTTAAAACTTCTGATCTTCATGCCATGGACTTTAATCCGGTTTCTGGTCGCCATAACTTCCAGACGGTTAGAGATCCCGAGTTCTTCAAACAACAACTTGAAGAGATGCACGCAAGCGATAACGATAGCTTTGTGCCTGAACTTGAGACGGAAATTCAGAAGGTCGAGTGGTGTGATTTGCTAATTTTCCAATTCCCGCTGTGGTGGTTCAGCATGCCGGCGGTGATGAAGGGCTGGGTAGAGCGCGTATTTGCCATGGGGCGGACTTATGGTGGTGGCCGCTTCTATGATAACGGGGTGTTCAAGGGCAAGAAAGCCATGCTGAGCCTGACCATGGGCGGTGGTGAAGACATTTACGTCAAAGGTGGCTGGAACGGTGATCTGGAAGGTATCCTCCGTCCGATCCATCGCGGTATTCTGGAATTCAATGGCTTTGAGGTGCTGGAGCCTTTCTCGGTATTCGGCCCTGCCCGAATGAGCCAAGAAGAACGTATCGCTGAACTTGATAGGTACAGTAGCAGATTACAAAACGTCTTTACTGAATCAGCAATGGTGGTGGGTGAGTATTAGGCAGAAAGTGTCTAAAGAAGGTTGCTGCAGAGCTGGCACACAAGAGATATTTGTTGGTATCTAATAAAATTAAAGGCTTAGTCGTTTTGTGACTAAGCCTTTTTAATTCATATCAATTACAGAAAGGCTCTTCTAAACACTCACCATTGAACTGTTTTACCTTCTTCCACGTTCAATTAGCCTTGATGTAATTTCATAAATGTCGCCGTTATTACTAATAAACTTACCATTTAAGACACCCGGCATCAGTTGCCCATCAGTGCCATCTTCGGGGTAAGGCCTTACCTCTACATTATCTGGATTGTCAGTTATACCAACGATCCATAAAGGGGAAACATTAAAAAAATTGGCAATTGTGACGATGGAGTCGAGCTTTGGAAAGCGATAACCGTTTTCGTATTTGGCCCAGGTTGTAAGTGGAATATTTATCGAACGACAAAGTTCAGGTTGCGATTTATAGCCTGCATTGATTCGAAGATGCTTAATCCGAGCTCCGAAAGTTTCCATGTTGGGCATTTGATAAGTAGACATTGGTTATGGCCTGAAAGTAATTGATTTGAAAATAATGCCCTAAAAGGGTTGGATGTTCAAATTTGGTGAGCTTTTTTTCTTAGTATAGGTGAATACTATGAGGTTAATCTGTCTTTTTTGGTTTTAGGTATTTGATTTATAAGTTTTTTGAGCATTTGCGGCCTATTGTTACCTAGCCTTGTACTGTTCTCTGATTTGGAGAAGTGAGAAGCAGTCAAATGAATCCCCCTTCGTATTGATACTCGCCTTGCTGTTATATCGCAACAAAGATAAGTGATAAGTCCTATTTGTGATTGATTTTCTTTTTTGGGTTTTTATTTGGTTTGTTTTTGTACGTTAAGTGTGTGAAAAAGCTATTTTTTGCTTCTTGCATATGACTTACGGCTGTTTTTCATTTCGCTTTTGGGGTTGTCATTCCTTTTTAGGGCTTGTATAGTGCGCCCCCGTTGAGACGAGTGCCGTCATAAAACGACTTCGTTTCGACAATAAAAAAGCGGTTTCCCCGTCCGTCAAAACAAAGGAAACCGCCCCTACGCCCCAAGGGGCATAACAAACTTATTGTAATGGTCAAAACATGAAAAAATCAATTATTGCTTTATCACTTGTTTCGGTATTTTCTACACAAGCCTTTGCTGGTGAGCCAATTAATCTAGATGATGTACAGATTATGGGTAATGGTGACATTATGGTTAAAGGCGATCACGAGTACCGAGAAATTGGTAACGTGAAAAATGGTGTCATTCGAAACAGTAAAGGTGACGTTGTAGGTACGGCATTTAAACAAGAAGACGGTTCTTACAAGATCCACTACTCAAAGAAAGTTGATGGAAAAGGTTCGGCAAAAGTCCATGTTGGTAATGATGGTTCTGTAACTACTGCTGAAATGGACAACGAACTACCAAACCAAGGCAAACTTCCTTCGAATGAGATTGAAGCGCCAAAACTAGGTGGTAGTGAAGATTCTCCGATTCAAGATCCGGGATCTGAAGACAGCGAAATTTCAAACGACAGCGGTAACAAGATCAACGGTAAAGTTGATGATAACCGTGACGCTATCAAATCTATTGGTGGACGTGTAATCAAAGCGGAAGATAACATCGTTAGTAACACTTCTCGCATTGAAGAGAACTCTGAGCGTATTGATACGCTAGAGCAGGATCTTTTTAACTTCCAAACGCAAGCAGAACAGCAGCTTCGTGAATTAGACGACCGCCTTGATATGACTAACGCAAGTCTACACGCTGTGACTAACGCACGCCCAATGGTTGCAAGTGGTCAAACGGCATTCGGTGCCGGTGTTGGTTTTGCTGGTGGTGCAGAAGCAGTGGCGGTTGGTGTTGCTCACTCTTTTGAAGACAGCAACTGGAGCGCAAGCGCGACTATGAACTACGCAAACGGCGATTACTCCAACGATTTCTCGGCGGGTGCGGGTGTTCAATACGCATTCTAAGTAATGACCATTACTAGGATAAGGGCGGCCGGGACGGGTCGCCCTTTTTTGTAGACTTGTGTGTCTAACAGATAAGATCCAATAAAATTGTATAGTCTTTAGTTTTTCAATTTGTTGCTGCTAGTAGTTTGTACTAAGAATCAGCATTAATACAAAGCGGCGAATTCTGTGATTTCTGGTTTGCCGCGAAGCAATAGGAAGTTGAGGAAGCGGCTTGTCGATGTAGTCAGTACCTTGTCTTCACTGACACCGTGTTTTTCCAGCAAGGCGATGGCGAGATCAAGCCGGGCAATTTCTTCGCTAAAGTGGGCATCAGAGCCGGTGGTGAAATACACGCCGATTTCTTTGCCGATTTCGACGATTTTGCTGCAACGCACATCGCTGCCTTTGCGGCTCTTGCCGGTCAGCGAGGTGTTGTTGACCTCAACCGCCACGTTATGCTCTTTGGCACAACTTAGCACCTGCTCAATATCGAACGGGTAATTGGGGTTGCCCAAGTGCCCTAGGACATCGACCCGGCCACTCTTGATGACATTGACCAGTGCTGCTGTATGCTCTGCTTCTGTTGCAGGCTTGAATACGGGCTCATGGAAACTGGCGATAACCCAATCCAAGTGTTGGTCTGTCGAAGGCGGTAGGTCGATTTCACCCTTCACATTGAGGGTATTGGCTTCGACACCACGCAAGATGCCGACATCATGCAGGAAGCGGGGCAAAATCCGCTGGTTATTGAAATGCCAATAGTGGGGAGCACCTGGCATCTCTGGGGCATGGTCGGTGGTGCAAAGTAATTTCAAATTTTTGCTTTTTGCGGCCTGGGCATTTTCGATAATGGTGCTGTAAGCATGTCCACTGGCGATGGTGTGGGTGTGGGTATCTATCACGATATCCATAGTGATCTCCTAATTCAGATCCTTCAGAAGTGGACAGCTTATTGGATTTCAAATGATCCGTCGCGGTTCATAAACAAATTCAAATCGGCTTTGATGGAATGGTTGAGGACTTTCTCGACGTTGACCGCATCAGACTTGTGGTAAAACGCCAATGCGTCTTCTGATGAACTGCCGCCTCGGATCTTCCTATTGACCAAGCGCTCTTGGAGGAACTCAGCCTCTGTGTCGAGGAAAACAGAGAAGTCGGCGAGCTTGTGCAGCCCTTGCCATACCGGCTCATCGAGTAATAACCAGTTCCCTTCCACCACTACGATATTTCGTTTGACCTCAATGGCATCATCAACCGGATCATGCAGGTTCCTGTCGTAGTAGGGCCACTTGGGATCTTTGATTTTGAGCTGTTTCAATTTGGCAATAAGCTCAGTCAAATTGAAGGTTTCGTATGAGCCTTTAATACTGCGTAGGGAAATGGTTTCTCCATTTCGTTCGGTGGTGTTGCTGTCGAGGATCTCATTGGGGTAATGAAAGCCATCAAAAGGCAAAACTTGCAAGGGTTCCAGGTATTCATCCTGTTCTGATAAATATTCCCAAAAGGCGGCAAGTGTTGATTTCCCACTGCCAGGAGGCGCACTGAGAAAAATAACCACGCGTTGTTGCGTCTCTTTATAAAGGCGGGTGAATTTTTCAACCAGTGGCTGGTGGATAGTTTCGATATCTTTATCGGGAAATATGGCTTCGCTATCAAATCCACTGATATTTAAATTAACTCTCATCGTGAGGCCTCACTGTTTTATCTCTTTTTCGATATTTTCAATCAACAGCTCACAAGAAAGGTTAAGCACTGTTTTAATCAGAGACTCATATCTCATCTGTGAAAACGCTTCGAAAGAAGAAAACTTTAATTTGTTTATGGACTCAAGATAAAAGCCATCTTGCTGGGTTGAAATCACCGATTGGCTTTTTATGAAGTCGTAAATGACATCATCACCGTAAGAGATCTTGTCTGAAACAGACGCGGCATACTCTAAAGTTTGGTTGTACAAACCAATATCAGCATAGGTTTCCATCGAGATTTTACCCATAGCGAACATCAGTTTAGAGACGACATCAGTGGTTACCAACGGGCCGTCTTCCCGTAGTAATGGCTCCACAGCATACTCCATCACTAGTTCGTCCTGGACGAAGACTTTAGGAAGTAATGCTTTTAACTTGAGGTTTATTATTTTGTTCGAAATCTGAAGAAACGAAGTGGCGTTATCGCACTCTTCCAGTTTCTTCAGTAATTCATGTTCACGTGACAACGTTTGTGACCTCTTCATCATGTGGCAGCGCAAAGGCTACCACACAATTTCGTTGTAACTAAACCGCTAAGCTCACGTCATAAAACTCTAGTAACGCTTTTTCTGCGTCTACGTTCCACACATAGTTGTTGGCTTTCAAAATAGCGTCCAACTCAGCGAAGAACGGGTCTTGATCAGCAAGTGACATAAAGTCATCAATAGCAGTCAGGGGAAGATCAATGTGCGGGTAAATCAGCTTCTTGCCGCCAGGGATCTCCAGTTGGTTCAAAATCGTATGCGGTGCCGCTTGCAGGCCGCCCACATGGGTGATCATGTAGGATGGGTTGATAAGGTGATCAGATGACAAGTCGAGTGACTCGATCATATCGCCAGTCGAACCGCCCGAGGTACCTACAATGTGGGTTGCTTCATAGTGCACGTTGTAGAAGTTGAACGGCACTTTGAATTTCTTGTCGGTAGGACCGGCAAAAAAGTTCAGGCAGCCATCGTTGCCCAAAAGCTCATCGGCTTGTTCCAGTACTTGTGAAACGGCGGCATATACCATCACATCATCATAGCCCTGGCCTTCGTTAAGAGATTTCAGGTACTCAACCGGAGAGTCTACTTTTGCCGTGTTCACATAGTGCAGCGCAATGCCTTTTTCGTGCGCTACGCTTACAGGGATCAGGCTCTCTGCGCGGTCAAGACGGGCTTGGTCAATGTCGGTCACGACAATGATGCGTGGTTTAACCGGGCCATTGATGGCGTAATCAATCGCACCGATACCCATAGGGCCGGCACAGGCTAGCAGGGCAAGTGAACCGCCTTCTTTGATACCCATCTCGTGTTCGTAAACATACGGTGTGGTGTGGTAGCTGGCGTGGTAGGCACCGATGATGCAGGACATAGGCTCAGCCAGGGAAGCATCGGCAAAGTACTCGCCTTTGTAAGGCAGTACACAGCCTAGGTCGATAGCGATTTTAGGGATGATAGAGTAGGTGGCGTTGCCGCCGAAAGTCTCGTAGCTGTAACCGGCAGAGTAGCCTGATGGTAGGCCCATCGCAGGTTGCAGAACAAAGGACTCACCGGCAGTAAATTTGTCTTTCAGGTTCTCACCCACTTCAACAATGATGCCTGCGTATTCGTGGCCTGTCATGACGGGTACTTCAGCAATATTTTCTGGTACACGCTTGTGCTTAGTACCTAGTAGCGCCGCTTTGTAAGTGGATAGACAGATGCTGTTTGAGATGTTCTTCACCAGTAGTTCGTCTGGTGAAATTTTTGGCAGTTCGAAGGTTCTTAATTGAACATCTTTCTCGCCACAGATAACCGCTGCCGTTGTTTGTACCATGATTTCTCTCCAAAGTAGGGCGGCGGACCGCCCTATAATGCAATTTTAAGCTTGTTGTTCGATAGTTACCATCAGCTCATCAAGAGCAGGGTCGTGCAGGAAGTTTTTGATAGTGATGACCGGTAGTCCTGTTGCGTTCACCGCTCGGTTCTCGAGGCTCTCGTGGGTCACCACGATGTCAGCGTCACTTGGGACTTTTTCTATGGCGAAGTTCTTCACTTCAATATCAATCCCCGCTTTGGTCAGTTTGCGTTTGAAGGTTGAGGCACCCATCGCGCTGGAACCCATTCCCGCATCACAAGCGAAGGCTACGAATTGGATTGGTTTAGCATTTGCTTCAGTGGTTGCCGCTGTTGCTGCTGGTTTTACAGTACCCTCAGCTTTCATGTCTTTCATATCAGTCACAGATTGCTCGAATTCGGTTTCTTTATCCTCTGACTTGCTCATCTTCAGAATCGCACTGGCGACAAGGAAGGATACGACTGTTGCTGATACCACACCGGCAATAGTTGCGATGAAGCTGCCTTTTGGTGTTAGTGCCAAGTAAGAGAAGATAGAGCCAGGGCTAGGACCCGCTACCAGACCTGCATCTAGTAGGTTGAAGGTTGCGATACCGGTTGCCGCACCTGCAATCATCGCCACAATCATGATTGGCTTCATCAGCACGTACGGGAAGTAAAGCTCATGGATACCACCGAAGAAGTGGATGATGATGGCACTTGGTGCTGAGCGCTTACTTAGACCTTGGCCGAATTTTGCGTAAGCCAGTAGCATACCAAGACCCGGACCAGGGTTAGATGCCACCATGAAGAAGATAGACTTACCGGTTTCAGCGGCTGCCTGCAGACCTAGCGGGTAGTAGATCCCTTGGTCGATAGCGTTGTTCAGGAACAGTACCTTGGCAGGTTCGTTGATAATTGCCAGTAGCGGTAGGAAGCCAGTAGCAACCAATGCTTCGATGCCTGACTTAACGAACAAGTTGGCTGCGGTTACTGCTGGGCCAACAACCTCGTAGGCAAACAAGCACAGGATCATGCCGACAATACCTAGCGAGAAGTTGTTTACCACCATCTCGAAGCCAGAAGGAATACGGTGCTGGATACGCTTATCCATCTGCACCACCACCCATGCACTCAGTGGACCCATGATCATCGCACCGACAAACATTGGGATATCTGCGCCGACGATAACACCCATGGTACCGATAGCACCGGCTACCGCGCCTCGCTTGTCACCGATAATTTGACCACCGGTGTAACCAATCAGTAGGGGAAGCAGGTAGGTGATCATTGGGCCAACAAGTTCACCAAAAGCTTCGTTTGGCATCCAACCTGTCGGGATAAAGAGGGCGGTAATAAAGCCCCAGGCAATAAAGGCCCCGATGTTCGGCAGTACCATGGCGGTCAAGTGACCCCCAAAGGCCTGCACATTTGCTCGCATGTTTGCTTTCACGTTATATTCCTTCTTAGTATGCTTTTATTATCTCTAGCACTTGTTCTTTAGAAGATGCTTGGGCTAGTTTTTCAATGTTCTCTTCGTCCACAAACATCTCGCTCAAGGCTTGAATCACTTCAATGTGGGTATCAGAGTCTTTTGCAGCTAAAGTGATAAGGACATTGGCTGGACCGAGGTCAGAGCCAAAATCAACAGGGGATGGGAAGACATGAATACCAAGGCCAGTTTTCAATACCCCTGTTTCTGGTCGTGCATGAGGCATAGCAAGGCCTGGGCATAATACGTAGTAAGGGCCATTTTCTTCGGTTGATTGGATAATGGCGTCGGCATATTTATTCGATACGTAGCCACGTTGCTCAAGGTAGTCAGTTGTTTTTCTTACTGCTTCTTGCCACTGGTATGTTCCGTCATTGATGACATCTACTAAATCGTGATCAATTAACTCGTATAGCATGTCTTTAACCCTGTTGTTCGTTGTTGGGGTTATTATCAATACAAGCGGAATAAAGAAGCAAATGGCCAATTTTTGTGATCAAAATCTAATTAAAAATGCTGTCAAGCGGGCTTTTAGCTGTTGGATCTCAATTTAACTAAGTAACTTTTTTTCATTATTCTTCTAAATTACAAATCAATAGGTGAAATTAGAAGTTGATCAAATTAATGGAAATTTAATTTATTTTGCTTAGTGTGATTGATATCTATTTTTGCTAATTGCATGGGTTAAAAGTATGAGGTAGATCGATTTGTATTTTGGCGGATTTCACAAGCTATCAACGGCTTTCATATGGCGTTTAGCTCAGGTTCAGCGGGGAAATTATCACCTGTAATTTAGTAACGGTATGGGTGAAATTTACTGAGTGTTTGGTTGATGAGAAACGGTTGAATCATTACTGAGCGACATTGCTTGACTTGAAGGGCTTATCCTATGATTCTGTAATGCTGCGTTAATTTTACCGCACTAACTGCGCATGCAGTTTTCACTTAGAAAAGAGAAAAGGTAAAAATGAGCAAGCCTACAATTTTCCATGACCCAACATCTGAGCCTAGCCGCGCAGTTCACTGGCTGTGTCTTGAGGCTGATCTTCCCGTCGATATTCGCCTTACTTGGTTAACCCGAGGGCAGCATGTCTCGCCTGAGTTCATGCAGGTAAACCCTTTCCATCAAGTCCCAGCCTTGCAGCATGATGATTTCTGCTTGTCGGAAGCAACAGCGATGATGAACTACTTAACCGACATCAACGGGTGTAGCGATAATTGGTTTGGCGGTGATATCAAAACCAAGGCACAAATCAACAAGCACCTGTCTTGGTATCACACCAACTTAAGGCGGCTGTTGACCTTGGATTACTTCCTTCCTGTTCTGCTGATGCCGGTGTACTTAGGCTTTGCCAAACCATCAGATGATGATATTGCGCAAAGGAAAGAAGCAATGGATGGCATGTTCAAGCAGTTGGATAGTCTGCTGGTGGAAGGGCCTTTCCTATGCGGTGATCAGATCACAGCCGCCGATATTCTGTATGCATCAGAGATAGTTTCCCTGAAAATCGACCCAGATTACGCCAGTTATATTGCCAGCTATCCTCATATGGCCCGCTGGCTGGAGATATTACAATCCCGCCCGGCCTACCAAGACTCCCATAAGGCATGGGATCATGTTTACCCAATGATCGTAGCGGCTGGTGGCGAGCAACAAGGCAGCCCTGATTGGGTGGCTGCTGCGTGTGAGCAGGTTATTTAATCGCTCATTCATTCTATCGAAGCCGTAAACCAAGAAGAGTGGGTTATGGCTTCGATCCAAGTTTATTTGGTTAAAGCCGTAAGGCTTTGGTTGAAAAGCTGGCTGAATTTGTCGGCAAACTGATAATGGCTGTCGTTGAAATACATAGACCTACCGAGCTCACGTTCTTCAACGCCTATGTCTAGATAGACCAAGTCGCCAGAGAGGATATATTGGCTAAGTAGCAATTCACTGGCGTAACAGATGCCGTTGCCAAATTTGGCTGATTCAATGGCAGGATAGCTAAGGTCATAATGGACAAAGTCACCATCGATATCGGGAAAATCGGTGCGGATTTTGGGGTAGGAGTCGCCTTTGAGCCTTAGCGTTCCGTCGATAAAGGAATGGCCGTTGAGGTCTGCAAGGCATGTAATGGGCGCTGACTTTCTGAGGTATTCTTTTGATGCCGCGAAGAAAAAACGTTCTTTGACTAAGGCGACCCTATGCTTGAACATCGTTAGGGAGTCGTCATAGGTAATCACAATATCTGCATTGGAATAGGATTCTCCCTCCATCAACCCCTTGGCGAGAATATTGATTTGGTATTCATTGCTATCTTGTATGAAAGAGCGGATCTTTTTCTCTAAATATAAGATGTTGAATGAAATATCCGCACAGAGATTAATACTGGGTTTGGCATTGGTTAATTGAGAGAAATCATTCTCTATACCGGCCATTTTATTGCATAAACTCTGAATTAATTCAGTGTATTTAGGTTTAACCTGCAGCTTGCCATCCAACTTAAATAGAACCGGCTCTGAAAGCTGGCTGTCAATTTTTTTAAGGTGAAAATTCACGTTGCTAATTGTCGTACAGAGGTCGTCGGCAGCATCTTTTATGTCACCGTGCCTAACGACATGTGAAAGAACCAAAATGCTCTGAAAGGGGATTTTCACGCTGTCCTCGGTGCTGATGGCAAAAAATTATTGTGACGAATATAACAGATTGCATTTTTGACAAAAACACACCCTACCTGTATTGCATATCAAATATTTTATGAACTTTGATACCTGTCACTGAGAATGTTCAAAATGATAAAAATAAGGTGAAACAGCTCAAGTTTGACATTGTGCCGGTGAAAGTTTTTTTGTGAAAAAACGAAAAATTTTTCAAAAACACTTTATTGTCGGCTTGGCTTTCTTTCCTAATAATTGCTTCGTCAGTAGTACTTCCAATAGTGTTACGAATGAATGTATGGAGAGGTTTATGAAAACAAAAGCGACACTAAGGATGTCCGTGTTCATTCCTGCCGTTGTGCTGGTGAGCGTATTTATGCTCCTTATCAGTCTCGGTGGGGATGTTTATGTTGATGTTATCACACGTTCATACCGCGCAGTAATGGACAAGATAGGGTGGACCTTTGGACCAGCAACCCTCGTCTTTGTCGGCATTATGTTTTATTCCATTTTTGGCAAAGTCGGTAAAATTGTCATTGGCGGGAAAGGTGCCGAACGTATCTTGGACCCGGTTAGTTTCTATGGTGTGGTCGTAACCGGCTTAACCGCAACCGGCTTGATTTTCTATGGTGCTACTGAGCCGGTCTATCACTTCATGAACCCACCGGCTCACCTTGGGGTAGAAGCTGGAACGGCGGAAGCTATCCGGGCAAGTATGGGGATCACTTTCCTGCACTGGACCATCAATGTCTTCTCCATTTATTCCGTGCTGGCACTGGCCGTAGCGCTGGGTGTCTACAACTTGGGCTATAACTTCTCCGTCAGCTCAATCCTAAGGCCGGTGTTTGGCAAGTGGATGGATGGTGCCCTAGGTAGTGTTCTTGATGTTTTCATTTTGTTCTCCATGGTACTTGGCAATATTTATTCGCTGGGCCAGTTGATGATCTCAGTGAGCTCAGGCGTCAATACATTATTTGATATCCCACGCAGCGGATTGATTTATATGTTAATTGCCGTTTTGGTTATTGTCGCGAGCTTAATCTGTATCAATGGTGGTATTGCTAAAGCCGTGAAGAAGATTGCCAACCTGAATATGTATGTCTTCTATTTCATGGTGGCCTTCTTTGTCCTGCTCGGCCCTATGGCTTTTTCTTTCGGGATAGCAATGGATGGCCTGTCTTATTTCTTCGATAACTACCTGACACTGTCTCTAGCAAACGGTCAGGCAGGGTCTGATTCTTGGCCAAGCATGTGGACGATTGCTTACATCGGTGGCTGGGCGGGCATTGGTCCGATTATGGCTTTGTTCTTAGGTAAAATTGCTAGGGGTTACACAGTCCGCCAATTTGTAAATTGTATCTTTGTTGGTGGTAGCCTGTTCTATTTCTTCTGGTTCGTGATTTTCGGCGGCAACGGTATTGCAACTGAAATGGCACATGGCGATATCTTCTCGACGATTTCCGAGAACGGTTTTGAAAGTGGCATTTATGTGTTCTTCGAGCATTATCCTTTGGCTACGCTCATGAGCTTGACCTATATCTTTGTTTCCCTGCTTTCATTTGTCACGACCATGGTTGCCAAGCTGGATGGCCTCTCGTCACTATGCTGCCAGAACGTCAATGCCGAGCAAATGAGTACACCTTTCTGGCTGAAGCTGATGTGGGGTGTGGTTGCTGGCGTGCTTGGATGGGCATGTGCCACCTATTTAGGATTCCAGGGCGTACGGATGTTTGCAGGTTTCTCTGGCTTAACCGGAATGATTGTCACCGTGCTGTCGAGCATTAGCTTGATTTGGATGTTCATGCATGTGCAGGAAGATGAAAACGGAGAGCCAATTTTATCTCAAGAAACAATGAAACAAACTTTGATTGAAAGAATATCCACGGTAAGGCGAATTAAGCGTGAGGAGGTTGCTTAATGTTAGAGCGTGATGCCATCGGCGAATTATATGTAGACGATAATGTTTATTACGGAATTAATGCGGAAAGAAATAAACAGCTCAGAGTCTCGAACTACCAATTGATGCAAACATCAAAAGAGTATGTTCATTACTTCTTCAAGTTTAAAAAAGCGGCCGCCAGCGCTAACCTGCAGCTCGATGCTTTGCCGAAGGAATATCATGATGCCATTCACCAAGCGTTAGACGAGTGCTTGGAAGGTCAGTTCGATCAGCATTTTGTTGTTGACCCAATCCAAGGCAATGGTGATGTAGCCTTGAATATGAACATCAACGAAGTTGTCGCCAAACGAGCCAGTGAAATATTGACAGGCGACAAGAATAGCGGACTGGTAGCGGCAAATGATCATGTTAGCTGCAACTACTCAACAACGGATATTGGCCTAACAGCGATCAGACTTGCCTGTTACGACAAGCTTGAGCAATTTGAACGTCGCTTACAGTACTTCTCTAACGCGTTAGGAGATGTCGCAGCTAAATATTGTGATGATGTGAAGCTGGCAAGGCCGGTCATGCGTGACTCTCTGCCGATAACCTTTGGCCAGGTCTTTGGCGCTATGCAGGCAAACATTGAGCGCTTGCTTAAGCAAATCCCAGCGATTAAAGATAATTTATTAGTTGTGCCTATTGGTGCCACCATGTTCGGAAGTGGTATTGGCACTATACGTGGTTTCAAGCAAGGTTGCTTGAATGAACTGGGTAAGTTGAGTGATAAAACCCTACGCGAACCTGAAAACATGTTTGATATTGTCCAGAACCAAGACGATATGTTAACTGTTGCTAATTTCCAGGCCAGTGCCAGCTCCTGTATCCAGAAGATGGTGAGGGATATTCGCTTGTTCTGCTCTGGGCCTAAGTCAGGTTTTAATGAGCTGTTTTATCAGCCTGTAACTCCAGGCTCGTCAATTATGCCGGGTAAAACCAACCCTGTGATTGAAGAGTTGGTGATCATGGTCAATATGAAAGTGCTGGCGAATCAGCAATTGGCAATTCTGGCTGTCTCTGAAGGTGAACTGGAATGCAATCCATGGACAGGTATGATGGGGCTCGGCATATTTGAGTCCTTCCAGCTGATGGATAATGCATATCGCATCTTTAGCGATAAAATCCTGGCGACACTGGATGTTAACCGAGAGCAATGTCAATACTATACCGAATCCAGCCTAGGGTATGCGGTGATGCTGAGCTCAATCTTCGGCTACAAGAAAGCCTCAGAGGTATCACTTCGCAGTAAGGCCAACGATGTTTCAATTTGCCACACCGTGATTGAAATGGGGCTGATGGAAGAAAGTGATGCCAAGCAGTATTTTGAGCCAATTAACTTTACCAGCGAAGAACGTTACTACACGGTGCTTGAAACAGCCCAAAACAAATACGGTAAGCGTAACTTTGGCTAGATGGTATTGATAAACAACTAAATACACTGATTAGGTTACCGGACTAAACGAGTCAGGTGTTTAAGATAAAGAAAAAGGGCCAGAGTGATTCTGGCCCTTTTACGTTTATCGCGGCTTTAGAAAAGCGCTATCCGGTCAAATTATCCAAAAATGACTTCTTACTTAGATCTTTCTTTAGCTCCTGCAGCCACTCGGCGCCTTCACCTTCGAAGTAATCCCGGGTCGTTTCGTAGCCCAAGGTAAACATAGTATTCAGGCTGTCATTGTTGACGTTGAATGCGCCCCATTGGTCGATACCTTCCGGCGCAAGGCTGATATCGGGTAGCTTGATGCTTTTTAGCAGGTGGGCGGAGCTATAGATCTCAAATACCCGGTCGAGTACATCGAAAGCATCGGAGAACTCATGGTTGGCTTTGTGCTCCAGTGGGCTGAGGTACATACCTAGATGGGCACGGCACTGTTCGTGGATCAAGTCGGTCGGGTAGTTATTGGTGATCCCTCCATCGGCAAACAGCTTGTCGCCGATTTTTACTGGTGTGAACATGCCCGGATAAGCGGCAGAGGCCAGTAGCGGCTGAATGAGCTCTCCCTCATGGAACACGACTTGCTGTGCGGTATTGAGATCGGTAGCTGCAACAAAGAGCGGGATCTCAAGGGCATCGAAGTTGTCTCGCTTTAGCCAGCCGTGGAAATGGCGGTTGAGCTTTTCCGAATTAATCAATCCCAGTTTGTTGAAAGAGAAGTTACTGGCCTTGAACATCTGACTGTCAATGAAAAAGGAAAGGATATTTTCTGGGCTATGGCCTGCCGCATAAAGCGCCCCAACCAGTGCGCCGCCACTTGCACCAGAAATGACATCCGGCTTCACACCTTGCTCATCAAGGTATTGCAGCATGCCGATTTGCGCCATGCACTTAGCGCCACCCCCAGAAAGGGTAAGGCCAAATTTATAGGGTTTTGGGTTGAAGAATGATGATGGCAAAGCGTCTATCCTATAATCGCTCATTTCATGAGGTTCAATATACCACTAAGTACCCTTGATAGATGCTGGCTACTAATCAAAAAAAATCATTTTTAGTAACTGCGTATGTATTCAGGTGTTTGAGGGATAAATATCAAGCTGATATAAAAATGACATAGCGCATCCTCGTACCTAAATTGAATGGTTTAAAAATAATTATTGATTGATTTTGTATCAGACTTACGAGCAGGTTTTTAAAACACGTCAATAAAATCAACATGTAAAGTGTGAGTTATTATGGTTAGCAATTTCAATTGCTAACAAAAACTGAAAAAAGTCAATAATTGACATATATCAGTGTGCTGAATAATATTTTATCTCTCTTGTTTATGGGTATGATCAATGAGTGACATAACGCTTGATAAAATACAAAACTCTGATGTTGAAGACATTGCGATGCTTATTTCATCCGAGTTTATGAATAGGCAGGTTTCTACCATTGAACCTGAATCTGATGACGGCTTCGTTTATACGGCTCAGCAGTGTGTTGCATCAGGGTTGGGCTTTGTTGCCAAATCGGATGGGAATATTGTTGGTGGCCTGTTATGCGTTGATCTTCAAGAGAGCTTCGGCTCTGAAGAGTTTATCGAATCAGCGAAGCATGAACCTATGTTGGCAATGATTTATGCTCTTAACCAAAAGTACTTTCCTTCAATGCAAGTGAACACTGGAGAGTACCTTAACTTTAAGTTTATTGCTGTTCATGAAGACTATTCTGGCAAAGGTATTTCTCAGTCGTTGATCCAGTTAGCATTGAAAGAAGCTGAGCTTAATGGTTTTAGCTATGTGCATACAGAATCAGCAGGGTTTGCTTCACAACATATATTTAAAAAAGCAGGCCTAACAAAAAGAGCAGAAATAAAATATGATGAATTCACTTTTGGTGGTAAGGAGTATTTCAAGCCATCAAGTGAGCATCAATCTATCCAGTTACTGATTGCAGAGCTTTAATAGAAAAAATATAACAACGAGCTGAATGTAAGAATAAGATAAGCAGGCGAAACTATTTGTAAATGGAGACGCCTGACTCTTGCTGCTCAGTCTCTTTTATTGCGTTTCGATTACAAAAACTTCTCAATCAGCACTTCGTCAACATACTCACCGCGTACTTTGGCATGCTTTTTCGCTGTGCCGATCACTTCAAAGCCTTGGCTCAAGTAGGTAGCCAACGCCCTTTCATTATCGCTGCGCACATAAGCAAATAGCTTCTCGTAACCTTTGGTTTTTGCTATCTCGAAGGTTGTCTCGAACAAACGCTTGGCGACCCCTTGGCGGCGGAAACTGGCATCGACAAATGTACCGATAATGCCGACATGGTCAAACACACGGGTGTAGTTGGCAAAAGGCTCGACAGCCTGGAATCCAGCAATCTGAAGGCTTTCGTCATGCTGGGCAACTGTAAGGATGCCTTGTTCAGGGAAGTTACAGATAAACTCTTGTTCTTCCTCTGGGGTGAAGGTGGTGTCCAATACAGTGTATAAACCTTCTTCCACTATTGGGTTGAGGACATGGGTCATGCCCTCGGCATCATCAATACGGGCTAGGCGAACATTAAAACTCATTGCTGGTTACTCTTTTTTGCTTTTAGTGCAAGATGTTACATCAAGCAATAACCAGTTGATATAGCGTAATTTTGATCGTGGTGAGAAAAATCACTGGGTGCTCTGCAGCCTAATATCTAACTGGTGCAGATCCCTTTCATTTCCCACAATACGTAATCGAGCATATTCTTCGTCCATGGTTGGACTGGTAATGTCAAAGTGCTTACCACAGCATGACAGAATACCTATCTGCTTAAGTGCTTCTGCCATTTTAACCCCAGATTTATGGACCAGCATGATTGGGGTCTGCTCTGATGTCGGCACGATATTGAAGCCATGGGAGTGGAGAATATCCATTATGGCGTGCTTGAAAGCGATGGTCTTTGCTTGGTTTTCAGCAACAAAGGCATTGGCTTTTGGCAAAATATGGCAGGCGATCTTTAACGCAGGCAACGACGGGGTAAATACCGTAACCGCAGTTTGAAGGTAGGGGGTAAGCGTAGGCGACGAGACAATATAGCCAAGACGCAATCCAGCCAAACCAAGCCCTTTGGAGAAGGTTCTGAGCACCACCAGATGGCTGTAGTGTTTGCACTCCTTTACCATCGATTGTTCTTGGGTTAGGAACTCGCCGTATGCCTCGTCGATGATCAGCAAGCTGCCAGCTTGTTCGCACACCTGGCATAGCGACAGTAAATGCTTTTTGTCGTAAATCCGGCCTGTGGGATTGTTCGGGTTGTCGATGTACACCAAGGTTGGCTTCTCGCGCAGGATCTTATTCTCTACCGCGCCAAACAAGTCATTGTCGCTGTTAAAATCAAACATGTTCAGGGCTTGGTAACTTCCGCCTACCAGTTGGAACTCAGACACAGCTTCGACGAATTGGGGGCCGATACCCATCATTGTTCTATGTTGGTGGTCGATCAGTTTATTGAATATCAACTCCAAACCGCCCAACGATCCAGTCGTGAAGGTGAGATCATCACTGCTTACCCCAAGGTATCGTCCAACCAAATGGCTTAATTGCGCGAGATTGCTGAAGTTATAGTACTCGTTGATTTCATCGAGGATCTCAAGCATTTGATCGGGCGAAATATCCGGTGCGCCGAAAGGGTTTGAACCCAGTGCACAATCAATGGTGTATATCGGGGTGACATACGAAGCCTGATCGCTTTCCAACTTGTTGTTTAAATTCACGCTCAATGTCCTTGGTTTTCCAGCGCAGTGATACCTGCCCGGTACCGCTGCCGATTAGCATTCACAAAATCTAGCCTTAGGGTGTCCATTCTTACGTCTTATCAATAGGTCAATTGGCGACAAATGATCTATTTTTTCGCCATGTTGTTATGTCGCGAAATGACCTATTTGTGCCGATGAGCGGTGGGTAATATCTGCGCAGAATTTCAAATGCCTGTTTTGTCCAGTACCTGCAAGAGCTGGATATTTACCATCTTAGCCACCTCAAGAGGTGGCCCTTTTTTTGTTGTTGCCGTTGTTCTTGTGACTGGCTTTGGCCATAGGCATTGAGCAATGGCAAATCGAAGGGTATGTGGCAATAAGCATTTGGAGATGGGTGTTTTTTACCTCTGGAACCTTGAATGAAAAAAATATTGCTAGCTGCGGTCACTATTGCAGCTACTGCCACTGCCCACGCTGATGTAACCGGCGGTGAAGAAAAGAATGCTGAAGACCCAACTAAGATCATCACCCGAGTCGGTGCTGGCTGGACCAATTCTGGTATTCGATTTAACGGATCACTCGGCCTTGATGAAGCACGAATGATCAATGTCTCCATTACCGATGACGGTGATGAGTGGAGTGTTGGCGGATCTTGGCTGTTCGATATCGGCATCTTAAATGTCGATGTGCGCAAGTCGGACTTCGGCGATGGCAACATCAACACTTCCTACAGCGCGGGCACTTACCTACCGCTTGAGAGCCAACCCTGGGGCTGGATGCCGTTTGTTACTTTTGGCTATAGCTACAACGACGGTGAAACCACAGAAGATGGCGTGAAAGAGAAAGTTCGCAGCCACGCGGGGTATCTCGGCATGTTTGCGATTAAGCCGATAAACGAGAAATGGACCGGTATCGCAGTGGTCGGTACAACCCAGGGTCAAAACAACTATTCGTCTTACTGGGGTGGAGCGGGGATCAGTCACCAACTCACCCAATCTCAATCGATCAATCTGGTGGGGATCGCCGTTGATAGTTCGCTTTATGGCAGTGATCAGCGGCTTAATTTGAATTATCGCTATGAGTTCAAGTAGCGAGTAATTACCTATATCCATCTTTTTTCTTGTATCAATAATCCAATACGGAGCCCTTTATGAAGCTGAAAAATATTGCATTGTTCTTAGCGCTAGCGACTTCAACCAATGCTTCTGCCGATATTCCAGCCCCAATGAAAGAGGCGTTGAAAGTACCCGGTGCCGATGTGACTTTCAATGTTGATCGCGCGAAGCAGCCATTTAGCCCTCAGTTTGCCAGCGAGGCCAAGCAGGCATTTAACAATTTCCACCTGCAGATGGGGGGCGATCACGCGGTGTATTACAACGGTTATATGACAGAAGTGCTGCCTTCTGCCCTTTCGCGCCCGAACGAAGACTACAAACCACTGGCACGAAATATCAATAGCCGCATTGGCGACCTTAAAGCCGAGACCGGTCAAGGCATGTTGTCGCTAGACGAGTACATGGAAAACCCAATGTTCCGTACTCAGGCGATGATAATGGTTCACAAAGGTCAGGTGGTTTATGAAGCCTATCCGGGCATGAACAAGAATGACCGCCATGTCTGGTATTCGACGGCGAAAACAACCGTGGGTCTGGTGATGGCCAAATTGGTTCAGCAAGGAAAAGTAGATACCGACAAGTTGGTACCAGAGTATATTCCTGAGCTGAAAGGAACGGCGTGGGATGACATTAGGGTAGAAAGTGTGCTCAATATGACAACAGGTCTGGATAATGAAGAAGTCCTTGAGTCTATCTTGCAGCCAGATTCCCCTGTAGTGCGCTACTTTGCCGCGATGACAGGGTCTCCAAGGGCGTCGACAGGCGAGTTTGAAGACTGGTTAACCGATGTTGCGGTCGATCAGGAAAAGCTGGAAGGCGAAAAGCAGGGCGATCTGTTCCGTTACGCCTCAATTAACACCAGTATCTTGGTGCAGATTATTGAAAATGTCGAAGACAAGACTTGGTCAAAGGTCTTTGAAGAGAAAGTGTGGTCCAAACTCTACGCAAGGGAGCCTGCTGCTTTTGGCCTAACGCCTGCAGGCCATGCTTTGGCTGTAGGTTTCTTGCAAACTACCCCGGAAGACATGGTGCGCTTTGCTACGCTATTTACCCCTAGCTGGAAAGCGGTGGCTTCCGAGCAAGTGGTAACGCCTGAACTGATCGATATTATCCGTAACGAAGCTGATCCCGAGCGTTATGTCGGCACTGCCAAGGAAGCTCAATCTGTATCGGCCTTCCAAGACAAAGCACAAGGTAACGGATTCCAGTTTGATTACATTTGGGAAGATGGTGGAATGGCGAAAAGCGGTAACATGAACCAGATGATCTACATGGATCCTGAGCGTGACTTTGCTGCGATGGTGGTATCAACTAGCCCTTACCATTCGGGCTATGGTGAAACCAAAGCACCTGCTTATATGCGATTGGCAGCCAAGTATCTAAATGGTGAGCTAGCAATTACTCAGTAACTTCTTCTAGCTATTAGAAAATGAAAGATAACCCCGCATTATTTTGTTATTAAATGATGCGGGGTTTTTTAATGCTCGCAGCACTAGGATGTTATTATGATAAGGCGTTGATATTAAATGTGATTTGACAGTTATATAACAGACAGATTTGTCAGCAGTGATATTGTTGGCTTATCAATAAGCTCTATATAAATCAAAGCAATCAATGAAAAAATATCTACTTGTCGCTTCATTTGCGCTATTAACCAGTTTTGCCAGTTATGCAAAACCTACTGTTATTGTTAAGCCAGGCAATGGTCATAAGCACCCTCCACATCGAGTTGCTAAGCAGTACATGCCACCAAAAGGCAAATGTCGTTTGTGGTATACCAATAAGCCTGCCCATAAGCAGCCGAAAGTGGGTAGCTGTAAAAAGCTTGGCAAGAAAATTCCACGTGGTGCGGTGCTGATCCGCGGCTAAGTGGGAACAAGGCAAGCCAAAATTTAAAAATCGCTGGTGAGGATAATGTCCGCCAGCGTTTTTCTTTTCTTATATAACAATAATCCGTGGAGGGTATTTGGCGAAAGTGATAAAGACTTATGATCGGACTACGGCTTTGCAGATCAATATGTTGCCTTTATCATCAATATAGTGATACTGGCAGGATAGTCGGCTCTTACTTTGCTTTATAGGGATGGTTGGAAATGGAAGTTCTATGGGTGCTTGCTCATGTAGCCTTGATTTGGATTCTTGCTGTGGCGACACCGGGAGCCAATGTACTTTTAACCATTAATACCGCGCTGCAATACAACCGAACACTGGCGATGTTTTCTGCCTTAGGGGTCAGTACTGCCATCTTGCTATGGGCATTTTTCGGTGGCTCAGGCTTGGTTATCTTACTGATGACTTTCCCTGAACTGTTTAGCGTGATGAAAGTGGTCGGCGGTAGTTACTTATTGTATTTGGGGCTTCGTCAGATTTACCAAACCCGAAAAACGAAAAGGTTAGGTGAGTTGCCGCAGGGTCAATCACTGAATTCTCCATCGAACTGCAAGGTATTCATCACCGCATTCTTTACCAGTATCCTCAACCCGAAAACAGGTTTCTTTGTGGTCAGCTTGTTTAGTGTGTCTATTCCGGGTGCTATGACCATTTCGATGATTTTGGCTACCATGCTAACCATGTCAGCGATTACACTTTGCTGGCACGCTTTTCTCGCCGTGGCCTTCTCACACCAATCAGCGAAAGGTGTTTATGCGCGCATTTCTGGGGTGATGGACTATGTTACCGGCGGGCTATTTACCTTATTTGGCATTAAGGTAATGGCATCATCATGATAGCGACTTAGCCTCTAAGGCTAAGCTACTCGCCGTAGTTTGCTCTTGGCCTTATCGAACATAAGTGGAATAAGGAAAATCGCGAAACAGACCAACCAAGGTCGCACATCATCTTTGACATATAGGCCATACCCAGCTGCAGCCAGCAGGAAGATAAAGGGGATAGTTTTGCTGTGCATTTTGAGTAAACGTAAAGCGAGCAAATACCCCACAATTGCATTCAAGCCCAGCCATACCAATGATTCTGTAGCGCCAATAGAGGAACTGAGCGGTGCCGGAAGATATACCTGAGAATAGCTGCTCATCGGTGTCATCAGGCTAGCAGCTAAATGAATGCTGATCCCCGCACTCAGTCCAGCAGCAATCGGCTTGGCATAGTTTGAGCGTACGATCACCATTACTATCAAGGGCAGTAACACACTGTGGGTGAGGATAGAGCGATGGTGCAGCAGAGACAATAGTTGCTGATCAACATCAGGCCAGTACAGGCCCAAATACAGAAACAGCGTGAAAACCACCAACAGTAAGTGCTTCATTAAACGTCCCTTTTAAAAAGAAAATCATAACTTAGCTTGGCATTGTCAGCAAACTGCTGGAAAAGGCAAAAGGTTTAGCGGTAGAGTTAGGCATTAAACAGCTGTACCTACAGTGTGAAAGCTTCAATGTTCGCTTGTATGAAAAGCGTGGCTTTACTTCGCTGCATCAAGCGAAACACCACAACGTTGATACGACAATCATGGTATGGCACGCAGCCGTATAAGCAATAAAGAGAAAATCGATGATCCAATGGCCTTGTATATTCAAACTCGACGGCGACGATGAACTGCTTTACTTAGCCTCAGAAGCGAGCCTCATCGCTGAGTTCGAGTCACTCATCTGGAGTGATGACGACTATCTCATAGATAGCCAAGGGCAAGGTTACAAGGTGCGAGAAGTTCAAGCGGGAGCATATATCTATGAGCCATTCGGCAACCTTCTTCCTGTCTCGGAGGTAACCGATCTGATTCAGGCTCACGAGTTTACGAAAGCGGAAGTCTGCATAACCAAGATTCAGTTTTTGTCTGTGGGTGAGGCGATAAGGGCTTTGGCGGTTTAGGTGAAACCCCTCCACCAAATCCAACACATTGCTCAGAAGGCAACGTTGTTAACTACGATAGTGAACGCAAAGGGTACTCTTTTGTAATTGAAAATTGCTTTGGTATGACCTACTTCAGTGAGAATTATGGCCCATATAAAAGTGATTGGATTGCTGCATATGGGATGGATTTCCGCTATTGGAGTGAAACCTATCAGTATCCAAAATACTATATGGAAGAAGCTGATGAAAATGGTAAACATTATTATCGAATGATCCCATCTGGTTCATGGGCGGGGATGGTTGCAATTACAACAAGCTACTACGATGGTTCTGAATACACAGATTATTACTCTCGTGGGTCAGAAGAGTATGAGCACTATAAAAAAATGACTGAAAGAGCTCCACATGAAGAGAAATTCAACATTGCGTTAAAGCATGCCACCATTAATAAAATTTAATGTTGAGCTAGTGGAGGGTAAATTATTCCCTGATACAGAAGCACTCTTCTAAGCTCTACTCACTTTAATCTTTGCTTGGGTGTTTTTTAAATATGCATCTTCAAAGATAAATATACAACAAGTGCATGTGATCAAATTATTATACTGAAAGTAGTCGCATTAATACTAGGCCGAACAAACAAAGCCGGCATTGTGCCGGCTTGGGTCATAGTTAGTTATCTTCACTTTGAAATTATGCTGTAGCTGTTGATACTGCCGAGCGGATCAGTTGACCGAGTTCGTCCCATTTGCCTTGGGCAATGAGGGATTTATCGATCATCCAAGAGCCGCCGCAACAGATTACGTTTGGCTGGGCAAGGTAGCTGTGGAGATTTTCTGGATTCACCCCTCCTGTTGGCATGAATTTCAGTTGTTGGTATGGCGCTGCAATGGCCTTGAGGGTCTTTACGCCACCGTTGGCTTCGGCAGGGAAAAACTTCAGCGTATTCAAGGCAAAGTTCATTGCCTGCTCCACTTCACCGGGCGTTGCGACACCGGGAATAATGTCAATGTCGTTCTCGACGCAGTACTTCACGGTTACCGGGTTGAAACCTGGGGAAACCACCATGTGCGCGCCAGCATCGATAGCTTGCTGTGCTTGTTTGGGCGAGGTAACAGTACCGGCAATGACCAGTAAGTTTGGATACTGCTGGCTCATTATTCGTATCGCATCCAGTGCTACAGGACTGCGCAGGGTGACTTCGGCGATCGGCAAGCCATTATCAACCAGTGCCTTGGCAAGTGGAGCAGCGTCTTCCAGTCGGTCGATTTGGATAACCGGGACGACTTTCATCTCTTCGAGGATCTGCCGTGCGTTGTCCATGCTATTTTACCTCTGCAATGAAGGCTTCCACCTGGGCTTGGGTTGGGATCGGAGCTACCGCACCATAGCCTGTGGTGGTAAGTGCTGCTGCTGAGTTGGCGTAAAATAGCGCATCTTCCAAAGACTTGTCTTTGACGACTTGGCTAAGGAACGCACCCGAGAAACAGTCACCAGCACCTGTTGCGTCAACAGTATTTACCTTGTGGCCTCCGGTAGTGAAGCGGCGATCAGCGGTTGCGACCATAGCCCCGTCTGCACCCATTTTAAGGATCACATTCTTTGCCCCTAGATTTAGGTAGAAGTCGGCAACTGCGTTGGCATCTTCAAGCCCTGTCAGCATACGGGCTTCATCAAGGCTCGGCATACAGAAATCAACCAGCCGAGCGGTTTCATGGATCACTGCGCGGGCTCGTGATAGCGGCCATAACTTCAGGCGAAGGTTGGTATCGAAAGAAACAAGAGTATTGTTCTCTTTGGCTATTTCAATTGCCTTGAAAACGGCATCACTGGAGCTGTCGCTGATAGCATGGGTAATTGCCGAAGTATGGAGGAGTTTGGCTTGGGCAATAGCTTGCTCTGGAAGTTTCTCTGGGTTGACCAATGATGCCGCTGAACCTTTTCGGTAAAAGGTAAAGTGATGGCCACGCTCGTCGTGGCTGATGAAGTAGATTCCCGTTGGGGCATCTGGGTGACGCTCAACCCATTGGGTATCGACGCCTTCCTGCTGCCATAAATCAACGAACTGATCACCGAAAACATCATTACCTAGGTGTGCGAGCATAGCAACTTTGGCACCCTGCCGTGAGGCACTGACTGCGAAGTTGGAAGTGTCGCCACCGAAACCACTTAGGTATGAAATAGGGCCTTGCTGATCCGGCAGTTGGCTGAACTCAAAAAGTGGTTCACCGAAAGAAAGAATGTCGATGCTCATAATATTTGTCCTTTTTCAGGCGGCTTGCGCCGCCTATGATTAATACTGGATGTGAATTAGATGCGGCCGTATTTCGCTAGGCCTTCACGGAGTGAGCCAGATTGAATAATTAGACGGGCCTGCTCCAGTTCGCGATCGTCGATTGACTTTGCAACTTCCAGTACGTCCAATACCTTGTCTTTCGGTACACATACCACGCCGTCGATATCACCGATGATCAAGTCGCCCGGATAGATAGTGACTTCGCCGATGGTTACAGGTTTGTTGGAGCTAACCGTTTTAAAGCGGCCCAGTGTTGTCCCCGGTGAAACTGTCTTTGCGTAAACAGGGAAGTCGTAGTCGCGGCGGATTTCAGCCAAGTCCCGTAAACCACCGTTCAATACAGCTCCTTCGTGCTTGTTGGCTACTGCGCCAGCCGTCATCAGGCCACCCCATACCGCCACAGTCTCTAGTGCTGCACAGCCAGAAATAACGATTACCGATCCTTCTTCTGATTCGTCGATAGCATCCAGTGCGTGCTGTGGAGGAAGGTTTTCTTCAGCAATGTCTTCAAGAATGGTTACTGCAGGACCAACGATTTTCTTGTCGTTGATACGGTTTTTGATCTCAAATGGAAGGAACGTCGTTTCGCCAATAATTTGATCACAGGCATCTGCGATAGAAGCGGTTGAGAAAATAGAGCGGTAACCTTCGATGATATCTTTGCTAAACATAGTCTTGTCCTGTTTGAATAAAGTTTGAAATAGTGAAATTAATTAACGGTTAACCCAGTTTTGTGGTGCCTGTCCGTCGAAGACGCGAAGGACTTCTTTGGCACCTTTGTGCTGGAGTTCAATAACGGATTCTTCGGTGAACCACGCGGTGTGGTCGGTACAAATCGCATTTGGCAGCGATAACAATGGGTGGTCGTGGGCAACAGGCTCTTGTTCGAATACATCGATACCTGCAGCAAAAATCTGGTTTTCTTTCAATGCGTGGTACAGGGCGGTTTCATCCACCAAACCGCCGCGCCCGGTGTTTACCAAAATGGCGCTTGGCTTCATGGTCGCCAGAACGTCGGCATTTATCATGTGGCGGGTATGCTGGTTTAGCGGTGCATGTAGGGAGATGAAATCAGCTTCCTGGCATAGGGTTTCTAAGCTTACGCTGACAACACCCGCTTCTTTGGCTTGTTCCGGTGTCAGTGCTGGGTCTGAAACCAACACTGATTTAAAACCAAGGCCCGATGCTTTTTCGGCAAAGCTGCGGGCGATACGACCAAAGCCAACCACACCGAGCACTTTGCCCCCTAGGCGGAACATTGGTTCGCTTTGTCCCATCCCCCATTTTCCTTGGCGGACATCAGCATCGCGGGTTGGGACTCGGCGCGTTGCAGCCAGCATAAGTGCGACAGCATGTTCAGCCACATCTTCTGAACCGTAGTCCGGTACGTTCGCGACATACACTCCCTTCGCTTTTGCTGCCTTCAGGTCAATGTTGTCAACGCCTACGCCATAGCGGACGATGACCTTACATTTCGCCATCACCTCAATCATTTCGGCATCTACTAGCGCTTCGCGAACCATCACGGCATCTGCATCTGCAATTTCGTTCATGACAACAGCTTTGTCTGTGCCGATAGGTAATGCGGTGAAGTGTGCGTCATGGGCTTTTAGCACTCGTTCTTCTTCTTGGTAGTGCAGGTATCCAGGTTCTATTACAACGACCTTTTTCATTGTCTCATCCTTAAATCTGACATGTTAGTTTTGATTTATTCTTGTTTCCGTGTCCGATAAAAGACAAGCATATTGGTTAAAAAGTGTGACGAGATGCAATAAAAAATAGATAAAAAACGCCAGATTTGGACGAAATAAGACCGTGATCACTTGTTGTAATATAAAAATTGAACAACAATGACCTTGAAAACTAAAATGTCAAAAGGATCGACTGATGAGAAAAAGTACCCTATGTCTTACCCTCTCTCTTGCCCTGGCGGGAATCAGTGCCCAGGCCTATGCCGAAACCACCATTCGTGTGGGGCATGGCGCGGCGGATACCTACCACATGCATAAAGCGTGGGTAAAATTCAAAGAAATCGTGGAGCAAGAATCGAACAACGAAATTACTGTCGACATTTACCCCAACGGCCAGGTGGGAGGAGACCGGGAGCTGACAGAAGCGGTGCAGGCTGGCATCGTTGATATGACGGCACCGGTAGTAGAAGTCATGGCCGGTTGGGACCCTGCTTTTACCGTGCCGGGCCTTCCTTACACTTTCGCCAACCGTGAAGCGGCTTTGGAAGCACTCAATGGTGACTTTGGCAACAAGTTGCTGGCCAAGATGGATGACTTTGGCATTAAAGGTGTGGGCTGGATGGAAAATGGCATCCGTAACATCACCAGCAACAAAACAGTCACTGAGCCAAATGACTTACGTGGCGTGAAGATCCGCACCATGCAGGTGGAAGCCCACATGGATGCCTTCAAGTCGATGGGTGCCAACCCGACACCGATGTCGTTCAATGAGGTTTACTCGGCCCTGCAGCAAGGGGTAGTGGATGCGCAGGAAAACCCGCTCGGGCACATTTACTCGTCACGCTTCTATGAGGTCCAGAGCAACCTGACGCTTTCAGGCCACGTATATTCGACCCATATGGTGCTGGCAAACCCTGACTTCTATTACAACCTTTCAGATGAAGACCGCACCTTGGTGGAGTCGGCATTGTCTCGCGCCATTGATTATCAACAGGAAGTCATCGCCGATGAGGAGCAATTACAACTGGCTGCAATGAAGGCGGCGGGAGTGAAAATTACCCAGCTAACGCCAGAGCAAGTTGGTGCCTTCCAGGATGTAACAGCGCCTATCCGCGAAAAGTACTTCAAGATGGTTGAGCCTGAGCTGATCAACAGCTTGCCGCAGTAATGTGATGCGGCTTGGCAGCGCGGTGGCTGCCAAGCCAGGAGAACAAAAATGAAATGGTTGAGAGCTATCAACACAAACCTGGAAGCTTGGCTGATTAATTTCTTACTGGCCAATATTGTTTTTTGGATTTTTTTACAGGTGGTGATGCGCTACATATTCAGTAACTCTATCCCTTGGAGTGAAGAATTCGTTCGCTGGTGTTTTATTTGGTTTATCTGGATTGGGGTGAGTTACGGCTTTAAAACCCGAAAACATATTTCGGTGACTGCATTGGTGAATATTTTGCCGCAGACAGTGCAGAGGGTGATCAGTCTGCTGGTCAATATGGTTGTACTTTGGTGCATGGTGAAATTGTTCATCTACGGCTGGGATCAAATCATGAGCCCGATCATCGCCCGCCAGTCATCCATCGTGCTGTATTGGCCATTGACAGAAACCCGTGTCAGCATGCAATGGCTTTACGCTTCGCTACCGGCAGGGGCATTGCTGAGTGCCTTCCGTTTGGCACAAAATCTCCTTGAAGATATTCGAGATATGTTTGCTACCAAACAACAAGTAACTGAACAGAAATCAGAGAAAACAATAACGACTGGCCAAATGCAGCAGCAGGGAGGGAATTAAAATGGTTTCAACTACCTTATTCGGGGTCTTCTTATTGCTGGTTTTGCTCGGGGCACCGGTGGCCATTTGTCTTGGGGTTTCGTCGCTTATTGTCTTGGAATACTTGCCGGGCACACCCAATATCACTTTGCTTGCAAAAAGCGCTGTGATGGGGGGGAATTCATTCCCACTGGTGGCAATCCCGTTGTTTGTTCTGGCGGGTGAAGTGATGCAGCGCGGTGGCCTATCGACCCGTATTGTTGGCGCAGCCTATAGCTTGGTCGGCCATTTCAAAGCGGGTTTGGCATATGTGAATGTATTGGCGAGTATGTTTTTTGCGGCCATTTCGGGCTCTTCTCCTGCCACCGTTGCGGCTATCGGTTCGAATATGATCCCCGAGATGGAGCGGGTGGGGTATAAGCGGCCTTTCTCGGCGGCATTGACTGCAGCTGCTGGAATTACTGGGGTGATGATCCCACCTTCTATCCCGCTCATCATATACGGTGTTACTGCCAACCAGTCGATTGGTAAGTTGTTCCTGGCCGGGATCATTCCGGGTTTGATGTTTGGTCTTGGCTATATGCTGGTGGCTAAGATGACTATTAATAATCACCTTACGCCGGCTAGCCGTGTTTCTCAAAAGATGGTGCAAGCAATTGAGGGGAACCAAAAACAACAGCAAGGTGGCTGGCGGCAACATTCCATTTGGGCCTTGATTGTACCGGTGATCATCCTTGGTGGTATTTATGGGGGTATTTTCACTCCGACTGAGGCCGCAGGTGTTGCCGTTGTCTATGCCTTGTTTGTTAGCCTGTTTATTTACCGTGACTTGAAGATATCTGATTTAAATAGTGTGTTCCTGAAAGCGGGCCTGACTTCGGCGACAGTGCTTGTCATGGTTGTAATGGCGTCTTCGTTTGGCCGCTTGCTTACCCTTGAGCGGGTTCCGATGGAAGTGGCTAACTTCATTACCACGGTGTCGGAAAACCCATTGCTGGTATTGCTGCTAATTAACATTATGCTATTGATTGTTGGCATGTTTATGGAAACAATCGCTTCGATTATTATCCTAACGCCGATTTTGCTACCTATTGTGCAGACAATGGGGATTGATCCGGTGCACTTTGGGGTAATAATGACAGTCAATTTGGCGATTGGTTTCTGTACGCCGCCATTAGGGGCTAACCTGTTCGTTGCCACCGGGGTTGCCAACGTCAGTTTGGAAGAGTTGGTGAAGTCAATCTTGCCGTTCTTGCTGGCGATGGTGGTGATGCTGATGATGGTGACTTTCATACCACAACTGTCTTTGTTCCTACCGTCCATCCTTCTATAAGCTGTTGATTGCTTTTTGGAAAGGAAGAAAAGTAACTGGTATAATCACGCAGTACTCAATACGGGCAGCGGCAGGTTGCCCGTTTCATTGATAGTGAGCTTTTATGAAACAAGACCTTCTCAAAGACATAATTTACCGTCGAATCAGAGACATGATTGTTGTCGGTACACTACCGATGGGCATGAAGATATCGGAAACTGTGCTCGCAAACCGTTTGAATGCGACCAAAGCACCGATCCGAGACGCAATTAAACGTCTGCAAAGCGAAGGTCTGGTTCAAGTAAAACCGAAAAGTGGCACCTTTGTGTTTCACTTTACGGCTGAAGAGTTCCATGAGCTGCTTGAGTTCCGCTACCATATTGAATCTCAGGGTTTGAAGCTGTCATTCCAAAAGAACCCCAAGCAACTTATCCAAGAGATGTGCTTTATTCTCGATAAGATGGAAGTGTGCATTAATTCGGGCAGTACCCTGGAATATTTGAACCTTGATAACGAGTATCACCAGATAATGATTTCATTGTGTGATAACCGTTACTTTCAAGAATCCTACGATTTGATTTCGGCCCGTATGGCAACAGTTCGAAACCATCTTGGTAACAGCGAATCACATATGTTGCGATCGTTTGTTCAGCACAAAGAGATTATCGAGTCGCTGAAGAATAAAGATATCGAACATGCCCAGCACCAGTTGTTGTGCCACATTCTTCCAGAACACGGCGCATTCTGGGATATGAAAAATATCAGTACCTGATTGGAAAAACGCGGAACCTGTTAAGTGTTTTTAAAAATAAAAAAGCCCGGTCTCTGCCGGGCTTTGTTGTAATAGGTGGGGAACGGCTATTTCGCCTTAGCCTCTATCGCATTGCGGTTCAGTGCCGCGAAGCGGTAGATAATATGGACAAACTTGCTAAACGGCATCGCGACAAACAAGGTGAACACGGTGCCGAGGTGGATAGCCAAGGTCATGCCCATTAACGAAGTGTCCCTGACGGCCAGTAGCAAGAGCCCGGTGATGCTGACCAGCATCAGCAATACCAAGAAGGCGACATCCATACCGAACATGCTTCTTACTGACGGTTGCTCGGCGAAGTTGATTTTGGTCCACAGCAACCCGGCAGGACCGATGATCAGGCCTATACCTCCCACTGTTCCCAGCACAACCGGCAGGCTGAAGTAAGGGTAGGGGGCCGGCCAGCCAAAGCCATAATCATAGACGGTGGCGACCGATGTTGCGGCAAAGCACAACAGGAAACCGTACATCATGAAGTGGTGGAACATCCTACGTGTATTGGAGAAGGACTCGTTACGGGTGTTACAGCCTTCGCCGTTGCCGCCAAGGTGGCGTAGGGTCAGGGCGTCTTTCAACGCCGGGATCAGGTTATCCCGCGAGAAAAATTGTTTGAGGCTGTAGCCTGTCTTGCGCCAAAATCCGATGAAGGACATCACCAAGGCGGCAATGACAAACAGCATGGCTCCTCCCATCAGAGCTACCATCGCATTGTGAGGCATAATGGCATAGAAATCGCCTTGGTGTTCGCCGAACAGGATTTCCGGCGATTGGATGGCAATGGCTATTAAGATAGCCAACGACACACTGACCAAGGTGAGCATCGAAACAAACAAGCCGTTATGGGCGATCAAACCAGACAGTTTGCCCGGCCAGGCATATTTCTTGTAAGTTTCGTTCCTCAAATCTCCCAGCGCTTTGGGGACATTGAGGTTGAACGGATGCGGCGCGGTGTACTGGCAGGCGTGGTAACAACCTGTACAGTTGTGGCAGAGGTTAGAGAGGTAATCCAAGTCCTCGTCGCTGAACTCACGCCGTTGCTGCATCGCCGGAAAAACCGCGCAGAAGCCTTCGCAATAGCGGCAGGCATTACATACTTCCATCACCCTGCGGGCTTCCTGAACCTTGTCCTTGTATTGGGTATTTCCCTTGTCGATGAAGATGATGTCTTCCTCAAGAATTTGCGCCATGGCTTGCCTCCTTGCCTGCAATGCGTCCAAATACGGTACCGATAGTCATGCCTAGTCCGGCGAGGTAGCCTTTGCCCAATACGTTACCGGCCATCACTTCACCGGCAGCAAATACATTTTTCGATGGTTGGCCGTCGGCCATCAGTGCCCTCGCATTTTCATCCACTTTGACACCCAAATAGGTGAAGGTAATGCCGGGACGAAGCGGGTAGCCATAAAATGGCGGCTCGACGATTTTACGTGCCCAGTGCGTTTTGGGCGGGGTTAACCCCTCGGTACAACAGTCATCCAAGACGGTATTGTCGAATGTCCCCGGGCTGACGTGGGCGTTGAACTCGTCCACGGTCTGCTGCAACTTGGCTGGGTCTAGTTTGAGTTTGGTGGCTAGCTCCTCGATAGAGTTGGCCTTGACCGGCGGAAATACCGAAGGCATGAAGTTGTTGATAGATTGGCTGTCAATAATGACATACCCAATCTGATCAGGCTGTGCGGCAACTAGGCGTCCCCAAATCGCATAGCGTTTGGGCCAGAAGTCTTCCCCCTCATCATAGAAGCGCTCGCACTGGTTGTTGACCACAATGCCAAAAGAGACGCAGTCGAGCCGGGTGACAATCCCACCATCGAACTTGGGTGAGCGGGCATCGATAGCCACCGCATGGCATTGGTCAGGTTCGCCGACAGGCTGGAATCCGTTGTTGATCAGCTCTTTGAGCAAACGGCCTTTGTTGTAGGGGGTACCGCGGATAATAAAGTTCTCCGCCGCCGGTCCCCAAGCTTCTTTCAGCCAGTCGATATTGGCCTGGAAACCACCTGCCGCGACCACTAGGCTATTGGCGCGGATTTCATAGGGGAAGCCTTTGGCATTGACCACCGCTTTTTTGAACACGCCGTCTTCGATGACCAGTTCTTCGACTTCGGTGTCGTATTCGATCTCTACCCCCATCTTCTCTGCCGACAGGTAATAGGCGTTCACCAAGGCTTTGCCGCCGCCAAGGAAAAAGGCATTGGTTCGTGAAAGGCTCAAGGTGCCGCTCAGTGACGGTTGGAAGCGGACGCCGTGGGATTTCATCCACTCACGGACACTTTCAGACTCGCGGATAGCCATGCGGGCAAGTTTTTCATCGGTATTGCCGCCGGTGACCCGCATCAGGTCTTCCCAGTATTCGTCTTCCGAATAACTGTCACTCAATACGTCCTGCGGCTTGCTGTGCATGCAGCGCAGGTTTCGGGTATGGCGGCTGTTGCCACCGCGAAATACCTTGGGGGCGTGTTCGATCACCAGAACCGACGCGCCTTGCTCCCTGGCACTGATGGCAGCACAGAGTGCGGCATTGCCACCTCCCACAACCAATACATCCCAGTGTTTTGATAAATCAGCCATTGATTTGCTCCGTTACCAGCCCATAGAGTGCTGGACCAGTGTTAATAATTGTTCGCCAACTACGCCGCTTGGGTATTCCAGTACCATGACGTAAGACATGGTCTCCAATACCCCGAGCGTCAGCCCCGTCAGCACAGCAGTCCGTGTCCAGCTGGCGTTGGCTTCTTTGCGAAGGAAAGTGATATAGAAAAGGGTTACGGCAGGGAGGAAACCAGCCAGGATCACCGTGCCGGCGAAACCACCGAACCACCACAGGTAGTAGTAGAAAGAGCGCTGGTATTGGTTGTCATTTTCCAGATCCTGCAGTTCGACAGCCGCTGTTTGGCTTCGACCAAGTCGCCATAGGTGCCAGGCCATAGCAATGATCATGGCTATGCTCACGATTCCGCCAAACACACCACCGAGTAAGCTCAACTGAAGCGCTTCGTAGCCAGCCCAGATAAAGAAAGCCAGTATCACTGCGGTAAATAGCTTTTGCTCGGTTGAAACCTTGGTTGATGCTTGTGAAATATCCGGCTTGGGTTGTTTTTTGAAACTAAACCAAAGTGACGCTGCCGTTAGCAGGGCAATAATGATAGTGCCGGGGCGCAGGAACATCTCAGCACCATAAAATTGCATCGCTTGGTAAAGATAGGTTTCGATGTTTCCTGCCAGGACAAACCCAATCAGGAATGCCGGGCGGGGCCACTCGAACCGCTTCATAGCCAAACCAAGGATACCGACAGCAAACAAGGTCAGTAGGTCGCTGATATCCCTTGTCGCTTGGAAGGCGGCAAAACTGATCACGACTAGCATGAACGGTGCCATCAGGGCGTAGGGAATCGTAGTGAGCTTGGCGACTTGGCGCGAGAACAGCAAACACAGTCCGGCACCGAAAATGTTGGCGATGGCCAGAGACCAGACGATGGTATAGGTAAGCCCGAGGTTGTCACTGACCATGGAAGGGCCGGGTTCAATACCAATTAGCACCATACCGCCGAGGAATACCGCCATACTGCCAGAGCCGGGGATGCCGAATAACAGTGTCGGGATCAGGCCACCCCCTTCCTTGGCGTTATTGGCCGATTCAGGAGCCAATACACCCCGTACGTCGCCCTTACCAAACTCGCTATTGTCTTTGGCACTTTGTTTGACGTGGCCGTAGGCGATCCAATCCACTACGTTGCCACCCAAACCCGGAATGGCTCCAATCATGGCACCGATAGAGGCACACCTGACACATAACCAGCGGTAGAGCCACATATCGCGGATCCCCTGCACCCAACCAGAGCGCAACTCGCCCTGTGATATAGCACCGCCCTGGCGCAACAGGTAGATGATTTCGGGAAAGGCGAAAATGCCCAGTGCCACTACCACCAACGGCAAGCCATCGTAGAGGTAGAACATGCCAAGTGTCATGCGCTCTTCACCGGTTGCAGGCGCACTGCCCACACTGCCAAGCAGTAGGCCAAGGCCACATGCCATCAGGCCCTTGCTAATACTGTTGCCCGCCAACACCCCAACCATACTGAGTCCCAATATAGCCAGCATGAATAACTCTGCTGAGCCGAGGCTGAGGATCAGTGGCCTTGCGACCAAGACAAACACGGTTAAGATCAGGGCGCCGAATACGCCGCCGAATAGCGATGCGGAAAAGGCAGCGCCAAGTGCCCGAGCAGCCTGGCCTTTTTTGGCCATCGGGAAGCCATCGAGTACGGTGGCCTGCGAGGCACTGGAGCCAGGGATCCCCATCAAAACCGAAGTGAAGGTATCGGAGGTTGGGATCACCGCAACCAACCCAATCAGCATTGCCAATGCCGGTACGGTGTCCATTCCGTAGAGAAACGGTAACAATAGCGAAAGGCCAACGATGCCGCCGAGGCCAGGGAAGACCCCGACCGCGAGCCCCATTAGTACCCCAGCCAGCATGTACAGCATGCTTTGGGGCTGGAATACTTCAGCTAGTGCTAAAAAGAGAGTATCGAACATACATCACCTCTAGAATCGGGCGTTGAATCGTTCTTTCAACCAAGCTTGGACCCAAGCCTGATCGTCCTTGCTGATTGCTGTCGCTTGTTTGTAGAGCGTGCCAATATTGTCACCTGTCGCAGGGGTATAAGCTCCCAAAGCCAGTTTTGATGCTTGGATGAACTCAGGGTTGTTGGCGATTTTCTCAAAGGCAGCCTTATAGGTAGCAATCACCTCGGGATCGGCATTTTTAGGTAGCAAGACCAGTTTTTGGGCAGGGAAGCCGGGGATGAAAAAGGCTTTCCAGGCTTCAAAGGCAGGGCCAGACGGTGCTTTGCCATGGATAGATTCATAAACTTCGGCAAAGTGAGGTAGGCCTGGGAAAGACGGGTCACGAATAAGGTTGCCTTGTGAGTCAAGCGCCCCCCAACTCATCAATGGAACAGCTTTGCCTTCTTCGACGAGAGGAGTCACTTTCGACAAATAGGCTGACGATGTCTGGTAATCCAGATTCACTTCGCCACGCTCGAATGCCAATCGCGCTGCACCTTTCCCGGTCATACCAAATACCGGTTTGACGTCCATACCGAGTAGTTCGAAAGCCAGAAGGGGAATAAGATCGAGAGAGGTTGGGCCTTGGCTACCGTAGGTGAGTGCCGACTGGGTATTTGCTAACTTTTCAGCCGTATCAATATTCAATTCTGGGTTTACGTATACCACCCCACCAGATGGCGAGGCAAAAACGGCTTCCCAGTCAAGGTAGTCATAACGAACACGCTTGTCATCCAAAAGCCAAGGTAGCTGGGTTGTCCCAGAAGTACCCAGTAGCATCAATCCGTCTTTACGGGCCCTTTTCTGGAAGAAATTGGCGCCTTTTATCGAGCTTCCTCCCGGCATGTTCTTAATAACAATAGCTGGCTGACCGGGTAGGGCATCTGTGAGGTAAGGAGCGATAAAGCGTGCCCAGCGGTCAGTACCGCCTCCTTCTTTAAATGGGATCACCCACTCGATGCGCTTGCCGCTGAAGTCTGTCTTAGCCACCGCAGGGGCAGAGACACTGATGATGGAGATGGCGGCAATAAACACACCGGAAATAAGCCGTTTGAATTTGTTCATGTTCGCTTCCTGTATATCCGTTCGGGTAGGAGGTGTTGTTGTTTTTATTTTGTATTGCATTGTATACAATGCAATACAATAATTAACAATATATCAACATCGGTCAATAAGTGAGCGCCAAAGTATGAGCTGAATCGACTTTTTTATTTGGTATCTGTGGTGTCATCAAGTGTTGGAAATGATGTGTTAGTACATTTAAATTTATTTAAAACAACACCTTAATTGTTGTTGTGAGTAAGAGGGAGCAAGGGTAGGCTGATGGAGCAGTTTTACGAGTGGTTCAAACCTTCAGTGTTAACAGAATTGCAATTCGCCATTCTGATCTCATTGAGTTTTGTAACATCGGCGATAACGGCAATCATGGGTGTTGGCGGCGGGGCGGCCTTGATTGCGGTTATGGCGAGTTTTATGCCGGCAGCGGCGATCATTCCGGTTCATGCAATGGTACAGCTCGGCAGCAATGGCGGCCGTTTGCTACTGATGCGCCGGCATGTTGTCCGCCATTTCGTGTTGTGGTTTGTGGTCGGAACAACCATTGGGGCCATGATTGGCGGCAATATCGCCGTGTCTTTGGAGCCGGCCTATATCCAGTTGATCTTGGGTGGATTTATCCTTTTCAGTTGCTGGGTACCCATTGCCTCTGCGCTCAATGGCAAAAAGAGCCTGACCTTGCTCGGTTCGCTGACTTCATTCTTGACTATGTTCGTCGGGGCAACGGGACCGTTCGTCATGGCTTCTATGCGTCATGTCATCAATGACAAGCAGAAGCTGGTTGGCACGATGGCTGCGCTAATGACTGCGCAGCATTTGATCAAGGCGGTGGTCTTCGGTGTGCTGGGCTTTGCGTTTGCCGAATGGCTTGGCGTTATTTTGCTTATGATCTGTAGTGGTTTTTTTGGCACAATGGCAGGCAAAGCATTACTTGAGCGGGTTTCAAACGAAAGGTTCCAGCTAGCGTTGCGAATTATGCTGACCTTGCTGGCGTTGAGGATGCTGTGGTCTGCGTTCGGGCAACTGTAGTTGCCAGAGCGTTGAGCGACTCGCTGATTTGAAAAGGAAGATAGATGAATACGATAGCTGCCTTAACTGCTGAGGATTTTAGCTTCGAGCTTGAAGCAGAGGAACAAAGTGCTATTGAGGGTACTTCGCGGTCGGAGTTTGCTTATCATATGCTGCGAATGGCGCTGCAGCGAGGGGTGTTCAAGCCGGGTCAGCGCTTGAGGGAAGTCGAATTATCAACGGCACTGAATGTAAGCCGTACCCCTATCCGCGAAGCACTGCACCGCCTTGCCAATGATGGCCTGCTGACTATCAGTGCAAATAAGGGGGTGGCCGTAGCGCAGTTGGATATCCAGCAGGTAATGGAGCTCTATACCATGCGCGAAATCCTGGAAGGGGCTGCTGCAGGGCTAGCCGCGACGCGGGCGTCGGAGATGGAAGTGATGTTAATGCAGCAGTTGCTGGACGAAGACCGGCAGTCGGCGGCAGATGACTATGCCCGACATGCCCTGATGAACCGCCGGTTCCACCGTACTATTTATCAAGCGGCTCATAACCCGTATTTGCTCCGTTCACTCGATGGCCTGCGTGATGCGATGGCCCTGCTTGGCAAAACAACCTTGAGCGACCCAACCCGTTGGCACACTGCCCTTGAAGAGCATCAGGCGATGGTTGATGCAATTAAAAACCGTGATGCCTCCGAGGCTGAAAAGCTCGCTCGATCCCATGTTCAAAATGCTCTCAAAGAGCGTATGAAGCAGTTTATGCTGTAACTATTACTGACAAGCAGAATAAAAATAGCGCCACCTTCGTCAGAAAGCGGCGCAGCGTCATTTCACTATCAGTCGTTGTTTACCGGCTCAACAAGATAGTTATGGATAGTGACATCCCCGGCATCATCCAGGCTCACTGACCATGTTTCATTGACCAGCAGGTTGACACTTTGGCCCTTGAGCGCTGAATTTTCAAAGCTCTTGGCTTGCAGGCGGACGCGCAGTTCGACCTGGTACTTGTCACCCTCGGCTTTGATTTCAACTTGCTCGACTTGGTGGTCGCAACCCGGCTTGAAGGTGGCACGGGCAATAGCATACCAATCGCGGAAACCTTCGTGGCCGATAAAGGTGCCTTCCGGCATTTCAATGTTCACATCCTCAGCCAGAAACCCGGTGAAGAAGGCATTTTCTTCAGGCAGTTTGTCGAATTCGGCGAACCAGTTGGCGACGAACTTCTGGATTTTGTTGTCGGCAGAGCCAGTGATGCTTTCAATCTGTGCCATTAACTGGTCAGCATGGGTGCGGGCACGGCCTTCTACTTCTTGTTGTGTGTTGTACACACCCGGAATATAGACCATGCGGTGGCTATATACCGGCTTGTGGTACACCATACCTGCAAGGTACGCAGTCTGCTGAAGCGGGTACATGAACTGCTCAACGGTAAAGTGGTTGTAGCCCAGCGGATCGTATGACTCTTCTGGCCCACCGATAGTGAAAGACAAGATGAAGTCTTTGCCTTTTAGCTTGTCACCTTTTGAGCCATAGGCGAAGTTATATGAGAACACGTCGTCGATATATTTTTTCAACAGTGCAGGCATTGAGTACCAGTAGAACGGGAATTGCAGCACAACAACATCAGCGCCCAGCAGTGCCTGTTGCTCTGCTTCTACATCGATTTGGTAGTCTGGGTAGAGGCTATCTAGGCGACGAACTTCAACGCTGTCCAAGCCTTGCTGAAGTGATTCTAAAATCACAGTGTTGGTGTATGACTCGTTTAGGTTAGGGTGGCCTGAAATTACCAGTACTTTGCTCATTGTCTTACTCCCGGTGGTGTCGCTCTCGATTTGATGGGATAAGTCTACCTAGCCTTATTGCTAATTTTTAGATGACGTTTTCTTAATTTATTATTAGGCTCAAACTAATAGTTGAAACTCATTCGAAGAATACAGAGAGGCCAGCTTGAACGGTGCAACCTATAATCAATTGATGATGTTCCACACCATTGTCAACGAGGGCAGTATTTCCAGTGCAGCACGCAAGCTTGAGATCGCCCCGCCTTCGGTCAGCCAGGCACTCAAAACCCTTGAGCAGCAGATGGGACTGCCGCTGTTTACCCGGACGACCAGACGGATGGAATTGACAGAAGCGGGGCAGCTTTTGTTTGAGCGTACTCAAGGCGCAATATCTGAACTCAACTTTGCCGTCGAGAGTGTGAAAGATTTAAGCGAGGATCCGTCCGGCAAGGTGCGGATCACTACTCCGCGATTTGCCTACCAGTATCTGCTCAAACCCATCTATGTCGAGTTCTGCCAGCGCTACCCCAATATCCAGCTGGAAATCTCTATCAATGATGCCGCGGTCAATATCATCAGTGATGGCTTTGATATGGGAATCCGCTTTGGCGACAGGGTTGAAGAGGGGATGGTGGCCCGTCAACTGACCCCGCCAACTAAGGAAGCCTTATTTGCCTCTCTGAGCTATATCGAAAAACACGGCATGCCCAACTCGCCAGATGATCTGAAACAGCACAAACTGATCCAATACCGTTTTATTGCCTCCAACCAGTTGGCCCCACTGAGGCTCAATAATGAAGGGCAGGATATTACGGTGGATATGCCGCTGGGGCTCATCGTCAACGATACCGATGTGATGGTGGATGCCGCGGTTAATGGCTTGGGAATTGGCCGCGTTATCGAGCCGATGATTGATGACTTGCTGGTGGATAGCCAGCTTGTGCCGGTGTTGCAGCCTTATTGGTATCCGTATTCTGGCCTTTATGTCTACTTCCATCAGAACACACAGAAGGCCAAGCGGGTGCGGGTACTTATCGACTTCTTGGTCGAGAAGCTGGCTGGAAAATAATAGCTCTTGATTATCGGCAGTCGTAGGCAGTGCCGAGTAAAGACACCGAGGTGGTGAAGTTGTGCGGGCTCATGGTGACCACAGTATCGGCACCCATACGGAAAGCGTTGTTTTTCAGCTCATTAACCGCGCCTTGAATGAGCGCATCATTGCTGTAGAACAGGTAGGAGTACCAGTGGCCTTCGTTGCCGGTCACTTCACCGACCCAGTTGCATTGGTCGAGGCTGGGTAGGCTGGTGGTAAGCACACGGACTTGGTTGGCTTGCGGAATTAGCTCTTCACTGGGTGTGGCACAGCCGAATAGAAACAGGCTGAACAAACCTGCCAATAGTGTTTTTCTCATGTCGCTTTCAAATAGCCCGATGGTGATACCTAAAATCGGCGCTAGGTTACCACCATAATGAGCAATGGCTAAATGATTTTTATGTAAAGGTTTTTCTCCGCTCATCCCCTAGCAACCTAGTGCTAGCAAGGGATTGGATGTGTTTTCCAATTTGCTTTTTCATTGTGCAAAAAGCCACCTATGATCATCTTGGGTGACTTTTTTTTTTCAAAAGAACGTTGTATTTCCACAGAGCGGTGAATTGATAATGGACGAGAAACAAAAAGTAAAAGATCTGCTGGTCGCTACCCGGTTTGGTGTGTCTGCACTGGAGATGGAGACCATCATCAATGTGAACCGAGATATTGCCTTGGCGGTTATTGCTGAGCTGAAAGCTGAAGGAGAGGATATCCAAACATTCGGCGAGGATCAGAACCCCGCCGAGTTGGTGCTGTATTCTATTGGGGCAATAGAAGAAGGGATTTAAACGTTAAAAACCAGAAATGCCCTGATAGATGGCCGTCAAGCCACTGGCCAGACATAGTAACAAGGCAAATTTCCTCACTACACCTTGCGATAGGTTGCCAACAACCTTGTTCGCTAGCCAATAGCCCAAGATTGCCGCTGGTAATAGTGGCAGGGTGATTTTAATGTGCTCTACGTTGAAGTGACCGTAAAATGACAGCACAACCAGCGACATTATCGATGTGATCACAAAGAATGCCGACAGGTTGCCACGAAGCTTGGCGGCTTCCTCGTGTTGCATCAAAAGCGCCATTGGAGGCCCGCCGATTGAAGAACTGGTTCCCATTACGCCAGACAAAAAGCCAGCGACCAGCATTCTGTTCGGTGTCGGCTTCAAGCGATAGGGCAGGGCGCTGATACCTACGGCAATGAGTACCATGGCACCCAACCATAACGAAAGCGTTGCGCCGGATGCCACGGTTAATAGGAAACCACCGAGTAATGAGCCAGGCACTCGGCCAATAATGGCTGATTTCAACCCGCCAATAGACACACTGCTTCGTAGCTTGAACGCATTGATCAAGGAAATAACTAATGCAACCAAACAGATAGGGGCTGGTACGTACTGCGGTGAAAGCTGAAACAGTAATGGGGCCGCGACGATCGCTAGCCCAAAGCCGATAGCGGTTTGAACAAAAGAGCCAAGAAAGATAAGGGTGGCAGCAAAAATGACTGTCGACTCATACATCAAGGGACACCTAAAAAGTCAATAATAACAGCACCTTATTGCTGTCATTCTAAAGAGGCGGTAAGCATACCATGCCGAGCCGAGTAGCCTGAAGCCCTATTGTCAGGAGGTGAGAATTTCGCGGTATTTCGATGATACCTTTACCTGAAATGTTGATATATCCGCAAAAAACACTTTTACAGTTATAAGTGTGATCTGGTTATCAATTATTCGCTGAAGTATGGTGGTGTTTTTTTGCGCAGTTGTTTTTGGGTATTTTTATCTAATCCTTATTCTAAACTGGAGGTTACATTGGTTTGCTTATGAAGATCCTATGCCTATTCTCAGCCGTTGGTTTGATGATATTGCTATTCAGAAAAAACTCCTGTTGATCTTTGCTGTGCCATTGCTGTTGATGGTGTCGGTCTCCGTTGCCGTTTATCAAAACACCCAGTCTATGGTTGAAGACAACCACTGGGTAGCCCATACCCACAAAGCCATTGCTAGAGTTCAGGAATTGTTGACCCTGATTGTTGATATGGAAACCGGAAAGCGGGGGTTTTTGATCACAGGGACTGAAGAGTTCCTCGAACCGTATCACCTTTCCCTGTCGTTATGGCAAGAAAAAATACAGACCCTTTCAACACAGGTGAGTGATAACCCGGTTCAAGTTGAGCGGCTGCAGGTCATTGATGATTTGCACAAGCAGTGGCTCAGAGAGGCGGGAGAAAACGAAATTGCCCTTCGGCGTCAGGTCCGGGAGGGTGAAGCTTCCATGCAATCTGTGATGGCCCTCATCCAGCAGCGCAACGGTAAAATAATTATTGATACTGTGCGTGAGCATATTGCGCAATTTATTGCGATGGAAGAGGATCTGATCGCTGTTCGCATTGTGGCGTCTGAGCGCTCAGCACAGCAAACCCAACTTGTCTTGCTCGTAGGTACATTTCTTGCCGCGTTAATTTCCATCCTGGCCGTTATTTGGTCTTCGAGCCGTCTTAAACAGCGTATACATTCATTGCTTACCGCAACTCAGTTTGTCTCTAAGGGGGAGTTGAGGCGAGGGATAGCTGTCTTGAATGCCAACCAGAAGAGCAAGGCCAAGGATGAGGTTGCCATTCTTAGCCATGGTCTGAAGGATATGGCTGAGAGCTTAGAGACCAGTAATAGAAAGATGCAGATCTACAACCAACAGCTTGTGAAAGAGAGTAAGAAAGCACAAGCGGCGGTTGTGGCAAAAAGTGAATTTCTTTCAACCATGAGCCATGAGATTCGCACCCCCATGAATGGGGTAATAGGTATGACTAACCTCCTGCTCGATACCAAACTGGATGAGCAACAGCAGAAAATAACCGAAACTGCCAAGAACAGTGCTGAGTCGTTATTGGCAATCATCAACGACATCCTTGATTTCTCCAAAATCGAAGCCGGAAAAATTGATTTGGAAATCATTGATTTTGACTTGGGTGAGTTAGTCGAAGATGTGGGCGGCATGTTGTACTTTGCTGCTGAAAATAAGGGTATACAGCTGATTTGTCCGGCATCTCCAGTGATGGGCTTATGCTACCGAGGCGATCCGGGGCGGATTCGCCAGATCCTCAATAACCTCGTGAACAATGCCATTAAATTCACTTCCGAAGGGGAAGTGGCTGTTTATGTCAATGTTGATCAGAAGCGGGATAAAGACAGCCTTGTCCGGTTTGAAATAAAGGATACCGGTATCGGCATTAGCGAAGAGCAACAACAAAAACTGTTCTCGCGATTTTCACAAGCAGACAGCTCAACCACGAGGAAATACGGTGGAACGGGTTTGGGCCTGTCTATCAGCAAAAAACTCTCCGAAATCATGGGAGGGGAAATCGGGGTTCGCAGTGTGCAGGGGGAAGGCTCAACATTCTGGTTTACCCTCAGGTTGGAAAACTCTTCCGATAAAGCGATTTCGTATTTGCCTACAGGGGATCTCCAACAGCAGCGGGTGCTCGTTGTCGACGACATTGCCACCAACCGTAACCTGATGGATCAGATATTACAGCGTTGGAATATTGACCATGAAACGGCGGTTAGCGGAGAGGATGCACTTGCTAAATTGGCAGGTGGCTATAAGAGCAACCGGCCATTTACGATTGCGATCCTGGACTACCAAATGCCGAATATGGACGGTATCGAGTTGGCGGAACGTATTTTGGCATCCAATGAGTTGAAAAATACCCGGTTGGTGATGTTTTCTTCTGTGGTTCAGCGAGGAGATGCCAAGCGGTTGCAACATGCCGGCTTTAGTGGCTATCTAACCAAGCCGATGCAGCAGTCCGATTTGCTCAGTGTGCTTGAGAAAGTATCGGGTATTGGTGATCACAATGCCAGTGAAGCTTTTGTCACCCGTCACACCCCGTCCAAGAAGGTGCAATACAAGGCTCATATTCTTATTGTCGATGATGTGTCGACAAACCTGTTTGTACTGCAGTCGTTGCTGGCCAAGCATGGTGTGCGGGTAGATATGGCCAAAAATGGCCTCGAAGCTCTGGCAGCATTGCGAACCGGGGCCGATTTTGATTTGGTTTTCATGGATTGCCAAATGCCCGAGATGGATGGCTATGAAGCGACTCGTCAAATCCGCAATAAGGATAACAAGAATATAAACCATGCTATTCCTGTTATTGCCATGACAGCCAACGCCATGCAGGGTGACAAAGATAAATGCTTGGAGGCTGGCATGGATGATTATCTCACTAAACCAATAAACAAAAAATCAATTGAGGGTGCACTGGCCAAGTGGTTAGCTGATTCCGTTGTCGAAGCCGAGCCCTCGGAAGCCTCCCAATGAGGTGAATCGTTTTCAGCTTAATTCTTTTCTCTATGTTGAGTGTCGTGCCGCTCAATATAGCTAACGTGAGTTTAAGCGAATTGCTTCAATCTCGTCAGCATCGATATGGAGTGATTCCAAGAACTCCTGATGGGCGTCGGGCTCCATTTTTTCAAACTGCTTATGCCAGTTCATCATTTCTTCTTCATTGAATCCGGCACTGCGCATGATCTCGACCCAACGCGCTTTGGTGAGTTGGTCTTGTTCGAGCAATTCAGGCTCTTCCAACAGCATTAAGATGGCTTTTTGCTGCTGGCGCAAGGTCTGGATTTCTTGCTCCAATGCGTTGAATTGATTGCGTAAGGTTTGTTCTTGCTTGACGGTTTTATTGCGCTCAAGCATCGGGCCAATCTCCTGCACAGGCAGGCCAAACGAGCGGTATGACAGAATACTTTTTAGCCTAGCCAGTTCCTTGTCGCCGTACCAGCGGTAACCGTTACCTGAGCGGCTTGCCGGATGCAGCAGGCCCACACGCTCGTAATAGAGTACGGTGGTGCGAGATATATTGCAGGCCTTGGCCAGCTGCGTCACAGTGAGCATGCGGTACATTTCCTCTAGCGGTTTTCAACAAGTGGTTGGTTTATTTTCTTTTTATAAAGCATAGGTAGGATTGCGCTTAAAATGATCACCAAGGTTCCTGTGATTGCCAGTCCGTTTGGTGCCTCGGCAAACAACCAATACCCTAAGATCAGGGAATAAATGATTTTGACATATTCCACATTGGCTATCACGTTGGCCTCGCCATATTTGTAGGCAGTAACGCCAACCCACTGGGCGATGGAGGAGAGCACACCTACGCAGACCAGTAGCAATAGTTGTTCACCTGTTGGCCATGTCCAATTTAGCAGGCTTGGCAGCAACGCCATTAAACCGACAAATATAGCTTGGTAGGCCAGCAAGGTAATTTTGGACTCAACCTGGGCGACCTTTCGAACGCAAATCACTGCCACTGCCGCACCAAAAGCGGCCAATAAACCGAGTAAGGTATAGGTCATAGAGGTTTGCTCAAAGCTTGGTTGTACCACCATCATCACACCAATGAAGCCTGTAATGATAGTAAACAGACGTAAGACACTGACCGCTTCTGACAGGAAAAGATAAGACACTGCAGCAACAAACAGCACTTGGGTAAAGCCCAGCGCAGTGGCATCCGCTAGCGGAATATGGCTAACGGTGACAAAGCCCAGAGACAACGCAGTAAATGCGCCCAAGATCCGAAAAGTATGTAATTTGAGATGTTTGGGTTTAAGCAATAAGTCGATATTTTTCACCATCGCAGGTGTCAGCAATGCCACGAATACTAACTGGCGGAAATGTAGGATTTGGAAAACCCCAATATCATCACTCAGTATCCTGACCAGGACGCCGACCAGGGTAAATAAGGCGGTCGATACCAAGGCAAGTAATACCCCTTTGAGTGTGGGAGAGAGTCCGGCGGCGGTATGTTGCAGATATTGTGAAACCGAAAGGCGGAGAGAGTTGGCAGACATAGACGTTGACCTCTGTTGTGTGACAGGGGGCGAAGGTTAAAGCCTACACCGGTAGACGGGTCAATGGATATTATTCATTTTATTTGAAGGTGGATGATTATTGTGTGTGGTGATATTTTAAATTCATAATTCTATTGAATTTTATGAGGCCAAGGATGGAAGAGCTGATTGATCAATACACCAATGCTGACGAGGATACACGCCTAACTCGCCAGTATATTACCCGGATGGAATTTGATACCACCATGCATGCCTTACATGGTTGGCTAACACCGGGGGCTAGAGTCACTGAACTCGGTGCTGCGACTGGACGATATTCGCTGACGTTCGCCCAGATGGGCTGCAAGGTCACAGCGGTTGAACTGGTACCGGATCAGGTCAGGATCTTAAGGGAGAAAGCCGCGGAGTCTGATATTGATATAGATATCCATCAAGGCTCTGCCTGCGAGGTCCCTTTCATTGCCGACAACTCGCAAGATCTGTGTGTGATCCTTGGGCCGCTTTACCATTTGCAAACGGAGCAAGCGCGTAAGCAGGTGATGGAAGAGGCGATGCGGATCCTCAAACCGGGCGGGGTGATGGCGGTCGCTTATATTTCGCGCTTTTTTGTTGCAGGTTTATTTGCCCAACACTTTCCGCACTTGATCACTCCCCAAATTCTTGACCAGTTGCAAGGGGAAGGTTTGGTGTCATCACCTGAAGCCGCACAGTTTTTCAATGTGGGTTATTTTGCGACGCCGAATGAGATGGAGCAACTTGTCGATACGCATGGTTTTGCTATTGAGCGTCATATTGCCACCGATGGTTTTGGCCGCTATTTGGCAAGTGGGATAAACCACTTCAGCCCTGATCAATATGACGCTTGGTTGGCTTATCACCTTAAGTCCTGTGATGAACCAAGCTTGTTAGGTGCCAGCAACCATGGCTTGGTGATCGCTAGGAAGAGCCTTGATGATGGTTTGCCGCAGAATATTAACTAACGGCGAGAAAATCTTGTTTCATTAGCTTCATCGGCGTGACCGGCGAGCCATAAAAATCGATGGTTTCGCCTGTTACTTCCGCTCCGAATTGGTTAAGTATGGCTACTGTGGTGTCTCTGGCATCGATGACAATGGAGTCTGTGATATTGGTGAAGATATCGCTCAGTGACTCAGTTGCCAGCTTTTTACCAATGCCATAACCGCGAAAGTTGGCGTCGATAAAATAGCGACCCCAGTGCCATTCCCCATCAACTTCCCAGCATGCTACTGCACCTATGACATATTCTCCGCAGCGGGCTACCCACCAAACATAAGGCTGGTTAGGATCAAGAGGGATTAGCTCCTCGGGAATCCCCTGTTCGCCATTGAAAACATGTTTGTTCAGGGTATCGACTTCATGTTGGTAGTTGGGGGTTAGCCTTTCTACTTTGACCCGGAAAGTGTTGGGCTGGAAGTTGTTCTTGAACGCGTTTAAGCGCAGTGTTCGTAATCCATTTTCTATGGTGTCGAGCTGGTCGTCGGCCAGGCCATCAAGAAAAGCCGCGAATGCGCTATCAGCCGACTGGTTGGCATGTTGCAGTGCTGTTTCGCCATCAGGCAGAAGTCGGTAGATTTTCTGACGCTTGTCAGCAGGATCGAGCTCAGCGCCGAGGAATCCTTTATCGATCAAGGTCGTCAATGTTCGGCTTAACGACGCCTTTTGGACATTGAGTTGGGTAGTTAGCTCATGGAAAGACGTACTGCCATTGCGGTTTACATAGGTCAGGATATGGGCCTGTGACAGGGATAAATTGGAGTTCAGGCAGTTTTTATCGAGCAGTCCCAGTTCCCTAATGAGATAGCGCAATTCGCTACGGATATTACTGATAGCGGTGGTTGACTCAGACATTGGGCATTTCCTTATGCTTGAATATTTATTCACGCTACCGCTATTTGTTGATAGTGTCAACAAATCACCGTTTGGTGTAATTACCGCTATGCTTTTTGATTGCCATACAGCGCTTTAATGGTCTCTTTTAGCCACGCGACTTTGGGGTTTTGACCGTTGCGCTTGTGCCAAATCATCGTAAAGGGGATCAGCAGGGTATCTAGTTGCTGTTTTTCCATCGGGATAGGCAATGCCGTTAAATCAGGATGCATTTGCTGGCAATAGCGCTGACAGTATTGCGGCGCGGTGGTGATCATCTGGTGGCCCGGTTGGGCAGCCATAAACAGGGATTGTTCGAAACTTGCCATGGTAAGGGCGACATGGCGGGTTAGCCCTTGTTCAGCGAGGACTTCATCCAGTGCCCAGCTTTCGCTTTTCTCCCACACGATATTGATATGTGAGTATTTGAGGAAGGCCTCCATATTCCACTCATGTTGCAGAGCTGGGTGATCCTTGCGCAGGTAAACTTGCGGCAAATCAGCAAATAACACCTCATAGTCGATGAAGTAGGGCAGAAGATCCAACGACTCTTTCGAGCGGGGGTGACTCTCCCTGCCGGTAAAGCCAATATCGGCCTCACCTCGGGTAATGGCTTCCAATGAGTCGTAGTCCCAGTTACTCACCTTTACTTTGGCATCCGGATAACGTTGGTAGATGTGCTGTGACAGTTCATTGAACATGATCAGTAGCAGCGGGGATTCCATCGTGAGGTTGAACTGCACGCCTTTTGGAGTTTCATCACCGCGCTTGGCCAGTAACTGGCTGCCGATTTGCAGCCAGTCGGAGAGATCGTTTGCCATGCTAAGTGCCAACGGTGTAGGCCTGAGGCCTTGCGGTGTTTTGACGAACAGGGGATCGTCAAACCACTCCCGCAGTTTATTGAGGGATTTACTCACCGTGGGAGGCGTAACGTTTAGCTTCTTGGCCGCCTTAGTGACGCTCTGTTCCTGCAGCAACAGCTGCAGGGTGAAGAGCAAGTTAAGATCAAGACGCGCGAGTGATTTCTTCATTGGCTTTACAACAGGTTGGCAGTGCAGGCAGTGGTATCAATAATATTAGAGCGGCTGAAATAACACCACCCAAAGCCAGTACGGTAATGAGCATATTGAGCGCAGAGACCCCCATTAGCCCCATCAACCAGATATAAAACGCCGAGGCACACACTTGCGCAATGCCCAAGATAGAGCTTGCCACGCCAGCCCTTTGTGAATAAGGGCTCAATGCTTGGCTCATGGTGACACCGAAGCCGATTGAAAAGCCGGCACAGATAAGGCTAAAACCAATTAGGTTTGCAACCTGATCCAATAGGCTAAGGCCTGAGGCCATCAGCACGATTGCCGCTGCAGCAAAAAGCCCTTGTGAGAACAGCATCAGGCTTCGCTGCTTGAAGATACTCAGCAAGAAAGGGGCTGAAAAAGAGGCGAGCATGCTGACCAGAGCCGTCAGGGCCATAGTGGTCGAGTACCCACCGCGATCAAAGCCCATTGCATCCATCACCAACATGGGCGAGACATTCACATAGGTCAGGATTGTTGTTACTCCGATAGAGGTGATGACAACACGGCTGACAAAGAAACGGTCGAGAAAGCGCTCGTTAGTGAACTGGCTATGTTGCGTTTCACCCGGCGCAAAAGGGTCTGGCACGAGCGTGGTGTGATTGCTGCGGCCTAGACGGTTCGTATTACTTTCCTTTAGCACCAATACCGACAACAGACATACCAATACCCCCATTCCTGCCATCGTGCTGAACAGGCTCGGCCAAGGGAACTTGAGCATAATCAGGTGGCCGATCACCGGCGCAATGACCGGCACAATGCAAATAATACCGTTGAGCATCGACAGTACCTTGGCTCGGCGTTGGTCATCGAGTGTATCGCGCAGGATGGCAAAGGCGACCACATAGCAAGATCCGGCGCCAATACCCTGGGCAAAACGGGCAACCAAAAAGACAGTGCTGTTTTCTGCCTGTCCGCCGAGCAAAGAGGCAAAGATGAAGATGATGGCCCCTGCAATAGCGATTGGCTTGCGGCCAATGGTATCGGACAGTCTTCCGGCAAAAAGCATGGTCGTTGCCATGCCGGCCAAATAGATAGAAAAAGCGATGTGGAGCTGTGACTCTGTCGCCCCGAGATCGTGGGCAATTTGTGGCAAACCGACCAGATAAAGGTCAATCGCTGTCGGGTAGAGAAGAACCAGCGCAAAGCTGCAGATAAGAAAACGGATCATACATACCTCGTTATTGTGTCGTGAGGAGTGTAGTGGTGATCCGGTTAGCTAACGAGTTGCCATTTTGACAACAGGTATTTCCATTGGCGACACACGGTGCCGAATATTTTTCATTAACAGCTTGTGATTAGGTGTTTAGCTTTTGATAACACTGAATTCAAATCTTGCAAATTCTCAGGCACCTCCTGTCGCCATAAACTTTTGCCTATCACTAGAACAATTCGTTTTGACAGCGATATCCAATTTGGGAAGCAAACATGAAAAAAACGATTCTTACCCTTGTCATCTCTGGTTTGGCCGCAACGGCTACAGCTGGCGTTAATTACACCCACTATAATGGTTCACCGTCGAAAGCCGGAAGCCCAGTCGAATTACCCAATGGCATTGTGGCCAATGTTGAAGACGTAAATAAGTTCTTTCAGTCAGTAAAAGTATCTCATGAGCTTCGCCATGAAGAAGTCATTCCAGGCGTCTATCAGATGTATGGCCCTTTCTATGCGCCGGTTGTGATGGTACGTGAAGAAGGACTGATTGTTTGGAACTCGGGTGAATCGGCCGAGGACGGTAAGATGTTTCGCGACTACATTCGCAAGAACATCTCTGATAAACCAATTATTGCCGTCACTTATGATCATGCTCACTACCAATACGGTACTGAAACACTTCTTGATGGCGACGAGGCCATGATCATCGGCCATGAAATTTCAAACGAGCTAGAAGCGGCTAAAGGTGACGGTGCCATCGCTTCTACCCCCATTCCTGAGTTATTGAACACCCTAAATGCGCGGGCGAAAAACCACTTTGGTGTGAATATTTCACCAGAACATAACCTAACAGATATGTCTCCTACGGGCGCAGAGCACGTCATCAAAGACTCTGCTCATATGGAGGTAACTCATCCATTAGGCCATGGTGATTCAATCACGGTTGGTGGGCTGGAAATCATCGGCTACCACGCGATCACAGATGCAGAAGACACCGTGACTTACCACATTCCTGAGCTGGATATGGTTATCGATAATGTGGTGTGGCCAACCCAAAACTCTTACACACTGCGTGGCGATATGTATCGCTCGCCAACACAGTGGATGGATGATCTTAAGCTAATTCGTGATTTAGAACCGTCTATCCTTCTATCATCCGGTGCCGGTGCTAAACCGTTGATTGGCAAAAAGGCAATCAACGAAGCTATCGGTGCGGCTTACGATTCTATGGCTTTCACTTACGATCAAGCTATTCGCCACACCAACAATGGTATTCGACCGGATCAACTCAAGCATGTCATCAAACTGCCGGACCAGTTAAAAGAGCACCCATATGTCAATAATATGTATGGTCAGCGAGAGCACTTTTATCAAGCGACACCAACAAAGAATGCCGGTTGGTATTCTGGCTACGCAGAAGATATGCACAATTTACCGAATGCGGTGTACGCGGAGAACATGATCAAGCTCGCTGGTGGTATTGATGCTATCTATGCCGAATACCAGCGTGCCTATGATGCTGGTGAGTTCCTGTGGGCGAAGGAATTGGCAGCAATGATGTACCATAATGCGCCATCGAACGATGCTGCCCGTCAAGCGCTAGCTGATAGCTTCAGGGAGTTGGGCCGTTTATCGCCTGGTTTGATTGCCCGTAACATGTACCTTTCTGCCGCGCAGTCGCTAGAGGGAAATGAGGCAATTACCATGACAGCAGTAGAATCGGCTGAGTGGGCTGAAAAAGATAGCCTTACGGCTGTAAACTACCTGCGTACTCGTATCGTTCCTGAAAAAGCGGAGGGGATCTCTGGCTTCCTTGTATTGGATATTGATGGTAACAAGCGCGGTCTTGATATTCGAAATGGTATTGCAGAGTTTGTTGCTGACATCGAAAATAATTATCGTGAGCCTACAGAGATCCTGAGCATCAGTGCAAAGGACTTTGGCAAATACTACGCTGGTGAACTGAAAGTCTCGCAGGTTGCACCGCAAGACTCGCTGCTGAATGTCTTTGAAGAGTTTTCGGTCAGACCTATGTACTAAATTATAAGTCTGTCACTACGTAAAGCACTAAGCCACTTGTTACCAAGTGGCTTTTTACTGTGGCATTTCTTTTTTTAGCAGTTCCAGCAGCCAGTTTATTTTCTTGCTGTGGCGATGCTTCTGATGGATATAGGCATTGACGGGAAGAGTTCTCATCTCCGGACAGTCTTTGACCTTGATGACTCTAAAATCCGTATCGTTGTTTTCGATAAGGTTGACGGCCGCGGGTAGTACCATATCGGTGGTTTTCAATATTTCAAAAATAGCCATCATCGAAGGGCTGCGGAATTTGATATTGAGGTCAATATTGCGTTGCTTCATTGCCTGGAGAAAAGGGCCACCCAGTCCCAAGCCATGGAAGGTTTGCTCAACGAAGATATAGTCATACTTTACTATCTGCTCAAGAGTGGCTTCTTGCCCTTTGAAGGGATGATCGTTGCGAACAATGGCGCCGGTCTCCAAGTGGCCGAGGGGGATCTCAATGATATCTTTCGGGACATCAAAGGCGCTGACCTGCAATCCCATTTGAATCTCTTCTTTGCGCAGCCTGTCGATAGATGAATTGGTAAAGTAGTTAGCAATTAAGTGGCTGTTTGGGCAGGCTGAAAATATCTGGGCATGCATTTTGGGCGCTAGCCAAGGGATAAGGTTTTGGCCAATATCCATGATGATCGGCCGCTCGATAGTCGAAGGATCAAAACGGTCGAGGTTGTCGACGGATTCATACAGGCCACTTATTAATGGATCGACACGCTGAAATAACCTGTCAGCGAGTTCTGTTGGCTCGAAGCCATCCTTCGTTTTATAAAACAATTCACCGCCAACTCTATCTTTGAGTTTACTTAATTTCACGCTCACCGAGGGCGCAGATGTGGATAGCCGTTTGGCGGCACGCTTGAGGTTTTTTTCATGATAGGTAATCACAAACACCCTAAGCAGGTTCAAATCCAGATTTTGAAGGGGGCGGTGTAGATTCATATCACTCCATGACTTTTCATCACTTTATCTTTGTAATGATAATGGTATTAGCCAAACAGAGATTGACTAAATGTACCCTTAAAGTTGGCTTATGGCCGTGCTTGCTGAGTCGATTAGCTCAATCGCCTCTTCGTTTCGGGTTTGGATCAGAGCCATAAACAATAGGTCGGTAATACAGTTCTGTGCCGTTCTGGAGTATATGGCCGAGGTACGGGCTTGCGCTTCATCGGCAATGGTATCGAGCTGGATATCTGCCATACGCCTGATTGGACTGTCGTTGAGCCCTGTAATAGCGATTAACGTCGCGCCACGCTGCTTAGCGATTTCTGCTGCAATTACGACTTCTTTCCTGTTTCCAGTAAATGAACACACCACCATGGCATCAATGGCATTGAGGGTTTGCGCTATGGTGATCTGAACATGGCTGTCCAGTTCACATAGTGCAGTGATGCCGATCTTCATCAGTTTGTAGGACAGATCTTTCATGACGATGGCTGAACCACCCAGTCCGACAAGATGCACCTTGTTGGCCTTATTGAGCACTGTTACTGCCTGATCCAGATTTTCGTAGTCCAGGGCATTGGTAGTTTCTACAATGGCAGAGAGCTTACTTTGCGAAAGCTTCTGCGCCATCACCTTGGCGGTGTCATTTTGCTGGATATCGCCATGTAGGGTACCTGATACATCGAGCACCTTTTTGCGGGTCAATTCTTCGTTCAGGGCTTGTTTGAGGGCTGGAAACCCTTTGAACCCCAGCTTCTGGGCCAGTTTGATAATGCTGGACTGGCTGACACCGGCCTGTTCGGCAAATGCCGAGGACGATAGGCCGACGACACTCTCTGGGGCGTCAAGGATCAGCTGCGCAATCTTCTGTTCATTGTTGGACAAGCGGTCAAATTGATTGGAGATTTTTGCAATTATCGCCATGGTTGTTCCTTAGCCGATCATTTTGATGAGCTGTTGTTGTTCTGCTCGGTGTATTTTCCCCTATTGGAATAAACTATTCCACTTTGGTTGTTTTGATATTATTCCAAATTAAACCTGTCTATTCTTCATTTTAACTTGCTTAATTGTATTAAAATCAGTGCTTTGAGTTGTCAAGTTTATTTTGGGTTGTCGATGTATTCTCATTTTTGTTGATGTTTGGAATAGATTATTCTGTGATATTGGTAACAAATTAAGAATACTTTATTCAATATTATCTCCGCATTGATTTTGGGAGAACACCATGACTATTAACTTAAACACCCTAATTACGGAAAGCCGCAACCCAGCCAGTGCAAGTATTGATGAGCTGAGCACCTTCGAGATGCTGGAAGTGATCAACGGGGAAGATAAACAAGTCGCGCTTGCGGTGGAGGAGACCTTGCCGCAGGTTGCCAAAATGGTTGATGCCATCGTCTTGGCGTTCGAGCAGGGCGGTCGTTTGATTTACACCGGGGCAGGGACATCGGGCCGTTTGGGTATTTTGGATGCCAGTGAGTGCCCGCCAACCTATGGCACCCCAGCTGAACAGGTTGTTGGCCTGATTGCCGGCGGTCACAAAGCGATTTTGAAAGCGGTCGAGAATGCTGAAGATAATGTCGAGCTTGGCCGACAGGATCTGGTTGATCTGAACTTTGGCCCGAAGGATGTGCTGGTGGGCATTGCCGCAAGTGGCCGAACGCCTTATGTCATGGGGGCCATGCAGTACGCCAAATCGGTCGGGGCAACGGTGGGCTGTATCTGTTGCAACCCCAATGCCCCTATGGTCGATGAGGCCGATATTGCTATCACGCCGATTGTTGGCCCCGAAGTCGTTACGGGTTCATCACGAATGAAAGCCGGTACGGCGCAGAAACTGGTGCTGAACATGCTGACAACCGGGGCGATGATCCGCTCCGGCAAGGTGTATGGCAACCTGATGGTCGATGTTGAAGCGACCAATGCCAAACTGGTGGAACGCCAGAAGAAGATTGTAATGGAAGCGACAGAATGCAGCCGTGAAGAGGCTGTCGAGGCGCTGGATGCGGCAAAAGGCCATTGTAAAACGGCCATTGTCATGATCCTCGCTGGCGTTTCTGCACTAGAGGCCCATGAACTACTTGGGTCCAGTAATGGATTTACCCGCAGAGCAATTAATAACGCACAATAACGAACAGTAATGACAAGGAACGAATGATGGCAAAAATTACCTCTGGGATGATAGACAGCATCCTGTCGGCAATCGGCGGTCAGAACAACGTTGCCCGTTGTGGCAACTGTATGACCCGACTGCGTCTGGCTTTGCATGACGAGATGCTGGCTGACCACGATGAAATCAAGCGTATCGCCGGTGTGATGGGCGTGGTCGAAAGCGACAGCCAACTGCAAATTATCCTGGGTCCCGGTAAGGCGCAAACTGCGGCTGAAATGATGAATGCGATGCTTGGCAGTGTCTCTGCCGCCAGTGCAGATGCCGGGTCGCTGAAAGACATCGCTTCGGCCAACAAAAAGCAGATGAAAGAAAAACAGACCAGCGCCATCCAGCGTTTTCTGTCAAAGTTTGCCACCATCTTCACTCCCTTGATCCCCGGCTTTATTGCCGTGGGCTTATTGCTGGGCTTTGCTACCCTGCTCGAGCAAGTCTTTATCCTGGGTAACGAAGCGCCAAATGCCCAACTGGTCGAGTTTACCAGTTATATGAAGGTGTTCAGTAAGGGCATGTTTGCCTTCCTGAGTATCTTGATTGGTTACAATGCCCAGCAGGCATTTGGTGGCTCCGGGGTGAATGGTGCCATTATCGCTTCGCTGTTCGTACTGGGCTATGACCCGGAAGCGGCCGCTGGCATTTATTCGGGTATGGATAACTTTTTCGGCATGGCGATTGACCCTCGCGGTAACATTATCGGGGTATTGATTGCGGCAAGCCTCGGCGCTAGCGTTGAGCGTCAGGTACGAAAATTCATGCCGGATAACCTCGATATGATCCTGACTTCTGCTGTGACCCTGTTGATCATGGGCGCGGTAACATTCGTTATCATCATGCCGCTCGGCGGCGTGCTGTTTAGCGGCATGTCGTGGTTGTTTGTCAACCTCAACGGCAACCCGATCGGCAGTGCGATTTTGGCCGGGTTGTTCCTGTTGTCTGTGATGTTCGGTATTCACCAGGGATTTGTACCGGTATATTTTGCCCTGATGGATGTGCAAGGCTTCAATTCACTGTTCCCTATCCTTGCAATGGCCGGTGGTGGCCAAGTCGGTGCGGCGTTTGCCTTATATATGCGTGCCAAGAAAGACTCTATGCTGCGCACCCAGGTCAAGGGCTCCATTGTCCCGGGCATCCTTGGTATCGGCGAGCCATTGATTTACGGTGTTACCTTGCCACGAGTTAAACCATTCGTGACCGCTTGCTTGGGTGGTGCTGTCGGTGGCTTCTTTGTCGGGTTGGTTGCTTACCTTGGTTTGCCAGTGGGCCTAAATACGGTCTTTGGTCCTTCGGGCGTGGTGGCTTTGCCGCTGATGACCTCGAATGTGGGTATCTTTGCCGGGATGGCAGTGTACGCGGCGGGCCTAGCGATTTCTTATATTGCCGGATTTATCCTGACCTGGATGTTTGGCTCTAAGGATGTTGATCTTTCATAGTCGAATGGAGGGATAAAGGTCCTCTGATTGCCCCCTACGAAAATTATCGATAGAAAAAGCTGACTTGAATGAGTCAGCTTTTTCTTTTGTCTACGATGATGAGATAGCTTTATTAAGGGCAATTTCAGTGAAGCTAATCAAGGGAAGGAATGCTGCAGTCAGCCAAAAATTCTGCAGTGCTTTCATCAATGATTAAATCGGACACATACCCGCCAAGGATAGCACCAAGGGTGGCGTCAAAATTGCGCTCACCTCCTGCAATGAATATTCTGCGTTTAACTTGGCGTAGTTGTGCCAAGCTAATGCCGAGTATTCTTAAATCGACTTCAGCTACCACAGGTTGCCCTAACTTGTCGTAAAATCGGCCACAAATTACACCAACAGCGCCTAAATCACGATAAGTTTGCATCTCTTTTTTGGAAATGACACCAACACGGATGAGAGGGTTTTCGTCTAGCGCATTGCCCACGACAAAAAATGCTTTATTGCACTTGGTCAGTGCATCGAAATTAGCCCGGATAATGGGCTCAGCCTGTAACTCAATGGCCAAACGTGAACTGGATACGACGGCAGGAACGTGCAAAGACATAACCCGGCCAGACAGTTTGTTGGCTATTTGGGATGACGATTCGATAGTTGTGAAGTCAGGTTGGGCTGGCATGGAACCGAGCATTTGCATGACCGTTACGTCCTTGCATGACTTTGGCGTCATGATATTGCCCATCTGATGGATGGTTCGCCCCCAGGCAACACCAAGGGTGTCTCCATTTTCAATGACCTGGTTTAAATAGGCCCCCCCGGCATTTGCAAGCCTTTCCCTCATTAACGCGGAGTCCTGCCGCTGTTTGGCATGTTCTCCATCAGGAACGATAATCACTCGTTCCAAATCAAACTTCTCTTTTATGAGCAGTGATACGCTTATCGATGAAAATGCAGTGAAATCAAGGTTAATTTGTACCAACCCTTTTTCCCGGGCGGTTTGCAAGTATTTTACAACTGTGACTCGCGATACCCCCATCAATTTAGCGACTTCGGTCTGGCTCAGTCCCTCGTGGTAATACAACCATGTCGCATGCAGCACTGGGTCATTATTAAATGCACTGATATTGTCTAATACTGTTGCTTTCATCAGTAGCCTTCCTTTTGCATACACCTAGCCTTATGTGTGATCGGTTATTCACAATCTTTATTGTAATCTTGTCACCTCGGACAATACAGATACTATACTTTTGTGTTTTTAAAAATACAAAGGTTTAAGCTTATGTTGAAACATATCGATCCCTTACTCAATGCCGATTTGCTCTACTCACTTCAGAATATGGGTCATGGCGACACACTGGCCATTGTTGATGCTAATTTCCCAGCGTTTTCGCATTCTCGTTCTACCATGCTTTCTTTCCCAGGTGTGGATTGCTCACAATTGTTGAAAAGTGTTCTGAAACACTTCCCCCTTGATAGCTTTACAGATAATCCTATGTTGATTATGGCAGCAGATAACAGCGATCAATATACTGAATCAGCAATAGATTTTATTGATATTAAGAACCAATCTGACGAAAGGGAGTGTTCCGAGATATTGATTGATAGGCAGGATTTTTATCGTAAAGCTCGGGAATGTGAATTGATAATTAGTACTAATGACACTCGGGCTTATGCTTGTTTAATCTTACAGAAAGGCGTGATTTTTGACTGAAGTCATAATTTTCACCAATTCGTCAAGCGCTAAGCTGTACATTTTTTAAACTGCTACACCAGTCACATACCTGTTAACTATTGATCACCTAGTATTACACTTGTAAAGGTTGGGGCGTTTATGGAGTGGTTATGTCAGGTGTAGCAAATACGATTGAGATACGATCCATCAGGAAAGCCTTCGGGAGTAATACAGTCTTACATGATGTAAGCCTAACGATCGAAGGTGGAAGTGTTCTTGCGTTGATGGGAGCAAATGGTGCCGGCAAATCAACACTGGTGAAAATTTTGAGCGGTGTATATGCCGCTGATGAAGGAATGATCTTCATTAACAATGAGCTTGCTGATGTTTCGACCCCACAGGCAGCTCGGAATGCCGGCATTATCACGGTACACCAAATTATCAATGATGGTGTTATCCAAGATTTGAATGTGGCAGAGAACTTGTTACTTGATCGGATTTGTGAAGGTAGCCTGGGTACTTTTCTCTCCCAGTCTGAGTTAGAAAAAATGGCTCAGCCCCTCGCTGATAAAATTGGCTTGTCCCTAGCGCTAGATACTCAGGTTTCAGAACTCTCCCAAGCTGACAGGCAGTTGGTTGCTATTGCTCGTGCAATTTCGAATAAACCTAAGTTGCTGATTCTTGATGAACCCACTTCTTCCCTTTCAGATACTGAATCCCTCAAGTTATTTGATGCGGTGGAAACAATGCGCAACCAAGGGGTTGCCGTTGTGTATATTTCCCACCGGATGTCAGATATCCGCAAATTGGCTGACAAAATAGCCTCTCTTCGAGAAGGGAGGATTGTGGGTTGGTTTGAACCTCCGCTTGACTATGACGCAGCGGTAGACTCGATGCTTGGCCATGCGGTCGGTGCTGTTAGTCATAGTTATGAGGAAGGCCATCAAACCCTTCTCGAGCTGAAAGAAGTCAGGTTAACAACAGAGTCAGAACCTTTTGATCTGAAGTTAAAATCCGGTGAGGTTGTGGTCCTTACTGGTTTGCTTTCATCAGGGTGTACATCCGTGGTGGAAGGAATTTTCGGCATGTCTGACTTTGTATCAGGTCAGATTATTTTAGAAGGGCATCAATGGTCTGCAAGTACGCCTTTACATGCCATTGAAAGCGGTATTTACATGGTCCAGGAGGACCGGGGTAATAATGCGTTGATACCTGCTTTTTCCATTGAACAGAATATAAGTTTGCCTTTCCTAAAACATTTTTCCCAGTTTGGTTTTATTGATCAGAAACTTGAAAAAGACCGGGTTAAGACGGCCATCCAAACAACCAAAGTCAAATATACCGACCAAGAAGATTTAATGACAACATTGTCTGGCGGTAACCAACAAAAGGCGATGGTGGCAAGGTGGATGCTTGAAGACTGTAAAGTCCTTCTGCTCAACGAACCATTCCAAGGGGTAGATATCTCTTCGAGGAGGCAAATCGGGGAGTTACTGAGAAAAACTGCCAGAGATCGCGCCACGATAGCTGTTTGTACAGATGTTGAGGAGGCGCTCGAGATTGCTGATCGTATTGTGGTGTTTAACCACAATAACCTATCCGGCATACATCAAATAGATAAGATTCACATGCCAACACTTATCAATCAAATTGCGGCTGCTCCCAAAAAACGAGAAGAAACAATCATTTCAACAGAGGATGTGACTGATGAAAGATATGCGTGAATTTGCCATTAAGTATGGATTACTGATTTTACTCGCCTTGATGCTGGTGTTGTTTTCGATTGCTGAACCAGCATTCCTCAGCACGATAAATATGATGATTATCCTTCAGTCGGTATCGATTGTTGCCATCTTGGCACTCGGTGTGACGGCAACATTGGCGGTAAATGGTTTCGATTTATCCATAGGTTCCACTGCCGCATTTTCAATGATGACGGCAAGCTATGTGATGGTTGTATTCGATGGTGGCACAACGATGGCAATTTTGGCTGCTATTTCTGTTGGTGTGATTGTTGGCCTTATCAATGGATTCATGACGGTTCAAATGAAAGTGCCGGATTTGTTGACGACCCTTGGTATGATGTTTTTGCTGTTGGGCTTGCAATTGATTCCTACCCAGGGGCGCTCCATTTCGGCAGGGATGAGTTTAGCAAATGGTGAGACAGCAACTGGGACCTTCTCCGAGAGCTTTCTTTTCTTGGGTCGAGCAAGGATCTTCGACCTGATACCTGTACCCGTCATCATTATGCTGGTACTTGCTGTGATTACTTATCTCTTCCTGGAAAAAACACGCCATGGCCGGGTCATGTACGCCATTGGTTCCAATGAGCAAGCGGCCAAATTGGCCGGTGCCCGCACGAAATTATACCGTTATGTTGCCTATGTTATGTCTGGCGTTTACGCGTCGATTGGTGGCATCTTGCTGGCAGCTCGAATTGGTCGGGGTGATGTCAGTTCAGGCAATTCTCTCTTGATGGATGGTGTAGCTGGTGCATTGATCGGTTTTGCAGTACTGGGGGCCGCGCGGCCTAACGCCCAAGGGTCGGCAATAGGGGCATTATTCGTTGGTGTGCTCTTAAATGGCCTGACGATGATGAATACCCCCTATTACACCCAAGATTTTATTAAGGGCTTGGTGTTGGTTGCAGCCCTGATGTTTACCTTTGGCTTATCCAATAAACGTGCATAACAAATAAGGAAATTAATAATGAAGAGCTTAATGACACTTGCTCTCTGTGCTTCTATGGTTGGCGCAGTCGCTTCAACAAATGCCATCGCAGACAGCACATCTCCATTTGAGGGAAAAAATCTCAGGATCGCCCATGTTAGATACTTATCCCAGGGAGACTTTCCTGAATTATACCTAATGGGTGTTCGACGCCAAGCTGCAGCGTTGGGTTTTAAGCTTGATGTTTATGATGCTCGTCAGGATGCATCTTTACAACGCAACCAACTCGAGCAAGCCATAATGAAAGGCTATGATGGTATTGTTCTACAGCATGGCTTTACCGACTCAATTAAAGATGTCGCAGATATGGCTGTCAAGAATGGTATTAAGGTAGTGGCATTTGATGTTAATGCAGAAAACCCTCAAATTCCCCAAATAAACCAAGATGACCATTTAATTGCAAGAATGTCACTGGATCAGGCAGTAAAAGAAAATGGCACGGATTGGAAGGCAGCCTATGTCTATGTTCCGGGGATTCCTCCACTAGATCGCCGTGATGAAGTCTTTACTGAGTTCAAAGGCAAATATCCAAATATTCAGGAAATAGCGCGTTTTGGGACAATGAATAACCCAATACCTAACCAAGTGGCCGACCAAGCCGCAGCCGTATTTAGGGCAAATCCTGATATTACAGTTGCCTTTTCTCCTTATGATGAATTTGCCAAAGGGATAAAAATAGCCGTTGATGAGGCAGGGTTATCGCAAAAAGTGAAAATATACAGTGCAGACATCTCTAACTCTGATATTCAAGCCATGCGTGAACCTAATAGTGCGTGGGTAGCAACAGTGGCAACCAATCCATCTATTATGGGCGAGGTTAGTGTGCGTGCACTTGCAATGTTGATGAATGGGGATGAGGTTGACTCACAAGTAACGGTTCCTCCTGTAATGATCACACAAGATATGTTGAATGAGCAAGATATCAAAAACATGGATGACCTTATTAATAAAATTCCATCTTTCTCACAATCAACGGTATTAGTTCCTAAATGGATGCCTATGCCATAAATGAAATAATTTCCCTATTTGAGGGTAAGTTGACTTGCCCTCCCTCAAGAATAAAAAAGATTAAGGATGGTTATTATGTCAAATACCGTTCCAACTAGTTATGCGCCATTGAATAGCGAATCACTACCTGCATATCTTGTCAATAAATTACCTGATCAATTAAAACTCGGAGGAAATCCTGAAGATTGGAAAGTTTCTGAAGTTGGTGATGGTAATTTAAATTTAGTTTTTATTGTTGAAGGAATAGATAAAACGATTGTTGTAAAACAAGCTCTGCCTTATGTACGTGCTGCGGGCGAAAGTTGGCAGTTATCATTAACTCGTGCTTATTTTGAGTATAACGTACTAGATGTTGAGGCAAGGTTTGCAGGCCATGGACTTGTTCCTGAAGTGTATTTCTATGATAAGAATATGGCTATTTTTGCAATGGAGTTTTTACATCCTCATATTATTTTGAGAAAAGAATTGATAGCCGGGAATAAGTTTTCAGGCCTTGCTGAGGATGTGGGTTTGTTTCTTGCCAAGACGTTATTTAATACATCAGATATTGGTATGAATGCCGAAGATAAAAAGGCGTTGGTATCAATGTTTGCGGCTAACCATGAGTTGTGCAAGATCACTGAAGACTTGATTTTTACAGAGCCATATTTTGATGCCGAGCGAAATAATTGGACATCTCCACAACTGGATGAAGACGTTAAAAGAGTTTGGCAGGATCAAGAAATGATTCAGGTCGCTATGAAGTATAAGTTTAAGTTTATGACTGAAGCTCAAGCTTTACTTCACGGTGATCTCCACTCTGGGTCAATTATGGTGACTGAAACTGACACTAAAGTGATCGACCCAGAATTTGGCTTTATGGGGCCAATGGCTTTTGATATCGGAAACTATATCGGCAATTTAATGATGGCGTATTATTCCCGTCCTGGCTGGGAGAGTGATGAAATAAAATGCCGTGATTACCAAGAATACTTACTTGAGCAAGTAACTACCACATGGAAGGTGTTTGTTTCCCACTTTAGGCAACTGTGGGATGAAAAAGAAGTAGGTGAGGCTTATCCCGTTGAGCTTTATCAAAATGGGTTGGGGAGTGAAGCTCTTGCACAGGCGCAAGAAGCTTTTTTTGCCACTTTGCTTGAAGACTCTTTGGTCAATGCCGGCCTAGAAATGAACCGACGCATTATTGGTTTTGCCGGTGTGGCTGACTTCAAAGACATCGAGGATGTTGAACTTAGGGCTAGCTGTGAAAGGAAGGCTCTGAAATTGGCCAGGGAGCTTATTGTCAATGCCGCCCAATATAGAAATATTGCTGATATTGGCAAGCTTGCCAACACCTATTTGTGAGGTAATGTTATGAAAATAAATGGAAAACATCAACGTACGGTTTGGCTGGCTGAAGATGGTTTTACAGTGGAAATCCTAGATCAAACTAAGCTTCCATTCTCTGTCGAAGTGATTCAGTTAACCTCAATGAAGTTAGCGGCGACGGCAATTAGAGAAATGTGGGTGAGGGGAGCCCCGCTGATTGGGGCTGTGGCTGCATATGGTATGGCATTGGGGATGCGTGAAGATCCGAGCGATGCCAATTTACAACATTGCTACGATGTATTGATTGCGACCCGGCCAACAGCAATTAACTTGAAATGGGCATTGGATCGCACTTATTCAGAATTGAGGGCGCAGCCAAGCGACCAACGACAGAAAGTTGCATACGAAAAGGCAGTGGAAATTGCTGATGAAGATGTCGAACTCTGTGAAAGTATTGGGGAGCATGGGCTATCAATAATTAAACAAATTGCCGCGAGTAAACCTCAAGGCCAGCCAGTGAATATCTTGACTCACTGTAATGCCGGTTGGCTGGCAACGGTTGACTGGGGAACAGCTATCTCTCCGATCTATAAGGCTCATGAAGCTGGTATTAATGTCCATGTATGGGTGGATGAAACCCGTCCCCGTAACCAAGGCTTACTAACTGCATTCGAGTTAGGCTCCCATGGGGTTCCTCATACTTTAATTGCTGATAATGCTGGTGGTCACTTGATGCAGCATGGTGAGGTTGACCTCTGCATTGTTGGGACTGACCGTACAACGGCGAAAGGCGATGTGTGTAATAAAATAGGTACCTACCTGAAAGCTTTGGCCGCCTATGACAATAAGGTCCCATTTTACGTTGCCCTACCTTCACCGACTATCGATTGGACCGTGTATGACGGAGTGAAAGAAATCCCCATTGAGCAGCGCTCTGGCGAAGAGCAATCCCATGTTAACGGTATCGATCCACAGGGTAAGTTGAGTTGGGTGAATACTGCACCGTCTGGGACTGAGTGTGGGAATTATGCTTTTGATGTAACACCGGCCAAATATGTAACAGGCTTGATTACCGAGCGCGGTATTTGCTCTGCAACTGAAGAGGCCTTGGCTGAGATGTTTGCTGATTTGCAGCAGCCTGAAATGGCATAAAAAGACTGGTGGGGCCTTTGGGCCCCACTTGAGGATATAAATATGAATCGTGAACAATATGCACAGCAAATTATTGATACTTGCCTGAGGATGAATGCGCAGGGGTTGAATCAAGGCACCTCGGGCAATGTCAGCGTTAGGTATCAAGATGGCATGCTCATCACGCCTAGCGGCATTGCTTATGAAAAACTGACGCCCGCAATGATTGTCTATGTTGACCGATTAGGTCAATTCGAAGAAGGGAAAGTCCCTTCCAGCGAGTGGCACTTTCATTTAGCTTGTTACTCAGCAAGGCCTGAACTGAACGCAGTCATCCATACTCATGCAGTCAGTGCGACAGCCGTGTCTGTTTTGAATCGGAGTATTCCAGCTATTCATTACATGGTGGCTGTTACCGGTATTGACCATGTGCCTTGTATTCCCTACGCCACTTTTGGTTCGCAATTGTTGGCGGATAGTGTGGAAAATGGCATCAAGGAAAGCAAAGCCATCTTGATGCAACACCATGGCATGATCGCGATGGAAAAAAACCTTGAGAAGGCCCTATGGTTGGCTAATGAAGTCGAAGTACTCGCTAAGCTTTATCTGCAGGTAGCTGCGGTCCAGAGAGAGATTCCAACGTTATCAGCGGAAGAGATGGTGACGGTAATAGAAAAGTTTAAAACCTACGGCTTAAAGTCAGATTGATTGTTGATGTGACCTCACTTAGAAAGAGGGCTGGATAGAATATCCAGCCCTCAACGGATTTACCCAAACAGGTAGGTGTACATGTAGCCTGCGCCAATCGCCATGCCTAGGATGACGGCCAGGAAGGCGGCAATCATCTGGTTTTTGAAGATAGACTTGAGCAAGATAACTTCAGTCAAGCTTGCACCTGCACTACCGATGATCAGGGCCATCACTGAACCCATCGCCATGCCTTTTTTAACCAGTGCGGCACTCAATGGGATCACAGCTTCAGCACGGATATAAAGTGGAATACCAATCACTGCCGCCACTGGAATTGCATACCACATACCTTCGCCTGCATATTTTGCAATCAAGTCAGTCGGAATGAAACCGTAGATGAAAGAGCCAATCAAAATACCCAGCATCAGGTAAGGAAGTACTTGCTTAAAGTCTTTCCAAGTTGAGTGCCAGATACGTACCCAGCGGCTTTCTTCTTTCACTGTCATTATGGCTTCACCACAACCGCTGATTTCCACTTCTACCTCTTCTTTGCTGCCACAGCATGAGCTGGCAACTGGCTCTGGCTTAGGTGCCGTCGCACAGCATGAAGCCGCTACAGGTTCAGGTTTGCTACCACAAGTTGACGCTGCTTTTGGCTTAGAGTCGCCACACGAAGTACCACAGCTAGAACCGCTATCGGCAACTTGATAAGCCTCTTCACGGACATAGCGTTCGAAGCCCAACTTCTCTAGTACGTAACCAGCAATGACGGAAACTGCCAGAGCGACCACGAAGTAGAACACAGCCACTTTGATCCCGAAGGTCACAACAAACAGGCCGATGATCACAGGGTTTAGCAACGGACTAGCGAATAAAAATACCATCATTGGGCCAAAACCAGCACGGGCACGAAGCAGACCTTTCAGGAAAGGAATGGTCGAGCACGAACAAAATGGTGTGATGGAACCAAGCAGGGCAGCAATAAAGTAACCCTTGCCGTTACGTGAGCTCAAGATCGACTGGATCTTTTCGGGTGTCAGGAACTCCTGAAGCACGCCCACTAGGTAGCTGATGACTAAAAATAGAACGGTAAGTTCTGCAGCAAGGAATAGGAACATACCTGCGGCTTCTTTGAACATATTAACGAATTCAGGACTCATGGTTACTGCCTCATTTGGTAGTATATTTCGATATGTGTCGAAATATAGGCTCGAAGCGGGTTGGTGTCAATTAGTTATTTCTAATTTTATCGAAATAATTTTCTGGGAAAAATTAGATCCTGAAGTAAATGCAGGTAAACTCATGAATTGAAAGGATTTATTGTGAAGGGTGACAAGAGGCCTGATTGGCCTCTTGTGTTGTCAGTAGCGAGAGTGAGTCGCAGGAGGGGAGCTCGTCGCTTCAGTCTTCTGCGACAAAGACGTACATGTCACCACGACAGTGGTTGACGCTGTACTCAATGACTTTGCCGTTTGAGTCATGGGCGATTTGTTTTATCAGCAATACTGGGACGGCCTCGTCGAGGCTGAGGTGACCAAGAAATTCATCGGTGGGTAGCTGGGCACTGACCCAGCTCTTTGTCCCAGTTAGCGTGATATTCTGGCTGCGGAAGTAATCGTACAGCGAGAGTTGGATTTCGTCAGCGTCGGTGATCAGTCCGACAGGCACATAAGACTCTTCGACCGATACCGGCTTGTCATCGATATAGCGGATCCGCTTGAGTAGGAAGACATCTTCGCCCTCAGCCAAACTCAGTTGCTTGGCGACATCGTTGTTGCAGGGTACGATTTCTTTTTTGATCCATAGCGTATCGGGACGCTTGCCTTTCAGTACTACCTGCTGGGAAAAGCCCTTGGGCTCTTTGAGTGAGTACTCCAGGGTATCGCTGATCATGGTCCCCGATCCCCTTGAGCGGACGATGACGTTTTCTTTGTCCAGCACATCCAGTGCTTTGCGCACCGTAATGCGTGAAATACCCAACAGCTCGCTCAGTTCCCGCTCGGTGGGCAGGTAGTCGCCACCGACCAACAGTTTCTGCTGGATGGCCTGTTTGACGGTTTCAGCGACTTTCACGTAAAGCGGTGACTTGTCCTTTTGTTCGATACGCTCTTTGATGAGACTGATCAAGCTATTGTAATTATTCATTTATTCATGCTTTGCCTTAAGTACTGGTTTGATTATACCCAAGCCGCTAGGTTGTAGCCATAATGCTAAGCCAACTGTGATAGCCATCAACACGGCGCAGACTTGATAGGCGATCTGGTAGCTGCCAGTGGCATCGACAACAAATGCGGCAAGCATTGGACCGATAAAGCCACCCATGCCCCAGGCTGTATAGAGAATGCCGTAGTTGGTGCCGTAGTATTTCAGACCATAGAACTGGGCCATTAGGGAAGGGAATACAGCAAGCAGCGCGCCATAACCGATCCCGGCCAATCCGGCCCCGACAACCATTAAGGCCCCGCTTTGATAGTGCGAGAACAGTAGCATATTGAGACCCTGTAACACGAAGGCCAGTGTCAGAGTCGGCAAAGCACCGATACGGTCGGAAAGTACGCCCGTTGCCAGTCGTCCTCCGGAGTTGAAAAGGGCCAATGCGACGACCAAATAGGCGGCATCATGGATATCGGCCTGGATTGCCGCGATGGAGGTGATGTTGGCAATCACCATTAATCCTGCAGTTGAGGAAAAAGCATACATTATCCACAGCATGTAGAACCGTGGTTGGCGAACCATCGCGCGCCACGGTGTATCTTGAATTGGTGATATGCCATGAACATCGACAGTGCCAGTCCTCGGGCCAACTTTTTCAGGTCGGCTTTTCGTCGCTGGTAATGGTGGACAATAGCCTGACGGTGGATTGTCGATGGTAAAGGCAAGCGGTAGGGCGATCAGCAGGAGAGCGCTACCGAGTAGATAAAAACTGGTGCTGATCCCGTATTGGGTAATCATGAAACTCACTAAAGGTGCCAAGTAGACCGAGGCGATGCCAAAAGCGGTGGCGATCAGCCCATTAACCCAGCCCTTTCGTGACGGATGAAACCACTTCATTGCAACGGGGTTGAGGCAGGCATAGCCAAAGCCTATCCCGCATCCGGTCAAAAGGCCAAAGGTGAGGGTGAGCATCGTAGGCGTTAGGTGTAATCCCGACAGCAATAACCCAATGCCCGCCAAGAAGGTGCCTGTGATGAGTACCTTACGGGGGCCTATCTTGTCCTGGATTATGCCCGCAGCCAATACAGCCAGGGCCAGTACCCCAATTGATAGTGTATATGGCAGAGAAGCTTGGGTGTTGCTCCAACCAAGCTCGACGATGAAGGCGTTTTTAAACACGCTCCAGGCATAGAGGATACCGATACACAGATTGATACCGCAGCAGGCGGCAAGTACTCGGGTTGCTTTTGAATTGTTCATAAGCTTGCTGTCGTTTTAATTAAAGCCGTTTTGTAGGCAGGGGGAACCAACCAAAGGCGCACAGGCCCCTTTGGCTGGTGGATATAGGTGTTACAGAGTTAGTAGCGGGACAGGTAGTCTGCTAGCGACTGGCGGTCAGGCGCGCAATCGCCGCCGCGATGGCTGACGACAAAGGAAGCTACAGCATTGCCGAGTAAGACTGCATCTGGCAGTTCCCAGCCCGATGCGAGCCCGGCAAGTACCCCGCCAGCATGGGAATCACCGGCCCCGATGGTATCAACGACGGTTGCAGGGAATGGCGAAACATTTCCGATCTGGTTGGCATCGGCAAATAAAGCGCCGTCACTGTCAATTCGCAAGATAAGCGGACACTGGTATTGCTGGAACCATTGACGGGTAAAGGTATCAGCGCAGCCCATACCCAGAACTTCGGCTTCCTGGCGGTTGAGTGAGATGATAGGCTTCAACGCCAGTAAGCGTTGGAATAATGCATCGGGAATATCTGCGATACGCGGGCCGAAATCGACGAAGGTATCCACCGTTGCTGGCAGTGACTCCAGCCAAGTAACCAATTGCTCGCCGCTTGGTGAAGCCAACTGGTAGCCTGACAGGTAAATCAAAGCATCGTCGGCGAGTGGTAGGCCATTGAGGATATCCTCATCCCAATGGTTTTCTACCCCGCTAACTGAGATAAAAGTGCGTTCGCCGTCCGGCTCAACCAAAGCCATGCACCAACCATTGTCACCTTTGTCAGTTTTTAGCACGCTGGTAATGCCGTTTTGTTCCAGACTGCGGCTGACCAAGCTGGCCCAGTTACCTTGGCCAATAGGTAGGGCATTGAGCGAATCGATCTCTAGCCGTTTTAGCGCGATTGCGATATTCAGCGCGCAGCCGCCAATGTGCAGCCCCTTCTCAGTGACTTCCAAGTCGCCACCACGTACCGGTAAGGTTGCTGCCTCCGTAACAATATCAATCACCGCTGCACCGATCAGGCATAGCTGACGTTGGTTGTGCAAGCTGGGTAGCAAGGAGGTCAGGGCATTATGCGGCATAGGTTTTCTCCTTGTTTATCCGCATTTGGGTGAAGGCTTTGCTGTAGCGGGTGAAGTCCAGTTGGTTGGCATCATCCAGCTGGCGCTTTAGCTCAGGGTCGATGCCTTCGATGCCGGACAGTGCACCACAAATGGCGGTTGCCATGGCACCAATTGTATCGGTATCCCCGCCTAGGTTGGCACAAAGGATCGCACAACGGTTCGGATCGGTACCAGCCAGTTCAACCATGGCAATCGCTGCCGGTACGGACTCGATAGTGCTGGTACCGGCACCGACTACATCATAGATTTGCTGCATGGCACTCTCTACACCCAGATTGCTGCGGGTGATAGATAGGGCCAACTCGATACGTGCCCCCATAGAAGCGCTGAATGTGGTGGTCTTTTTCTCCTGGGCCGCTTTGGCAATGGCTGGCAGCTGATCGCTGATGGTCCTCCAGCTGTCACCATCGATAGCTTTGGAGACTGCCCACGCAATGGCCGTTGCACCGGCAATGGCAACATCAGATTTGTGGGTTGGGCTTGAAGCAAGCCATACCTGATCGATAAAGTTATCCAAGTTATTAGTTGGCAGCAGGCAACCTAGTGGCGAGACACGCATCGCTGCACCGTTGGTGACGCCATTGTTTTCCAGTTCGCTGATCGGCGTGCCGGCCTTGATGGCGGTCATCGCTGCTTTTGATGAAGGACCAAAGACATTCTTGTTGAAGGCATCGAAACCTTCAGCCCAGGTCATCACATTGCGGGCAATGATATCAGGGTTGATTTCGCCATCGCACTCAAGCAGGGCGTCAGCCAGCGCCAGTGCCATTGAGGTATCGTCGGTAAAATGGCAGGCATCAAAATAGCAAGCCGCATTGTTTTCCGCAGGACCCGGAAGAAAACGGTCAATCCAGCCGAAGTGGGCCTTAACACGGCTGCGCGGCCATAGCTCGGAAGGCATCCCCATTGCATCACCCAGTGCCTGACCGTAAAACGCCCCTAGAATGCGACTTTCTGTATTGTTATTCATTGACTACACCTTATCAAAATATTGTGTCATGCCCGCCGCAAGCATGGCGGGCGAAAAGTGATTTATGCGTTGGCCGGTCTGCTGTCGGCCGTGTTTTCATCCTTGATAGCGATTTCTTTGATTTCACCGTCAGATTCGCGGAAGAAGAACATGAAGGCTATCAGGATGATGGCAATCATGATGGCGCCGAAGCCCCACATTCCAGACCAGTTGAAGGTCAGGCCGTTTTGCGGCTCGGGGTAGGCGAACATCTTCTCCATCAGCACACCACCGATTCGGTAACCTAGTAGGCTACCCAGGCCTTGGCAGCACAGGGTGATCAAGCCTTGTGCGGCAGTACGCATGTGCTTCGGCGCTTTCTTGTCGACATAGATGTAGGCGGTGACGAAGTAGAAGTCGTAGCTGACACCGTGTAGCAGGATTCCGGCGAACAGTAGCGAGTACAGATACCATTGCTCGGCGCTGCCATAGACGAAGAAGCCATAGCGGATAGCTGCGGTGAACAGACCAAGTAGTAATACCTTTTTAATACCATAACGTTTGGTAAAGAAAGGAAGCGCCAGCATGAAGAAGATTTCAGAGAACTGGCCCAGGGTCATCCAGCCGGTGGCATTGCTCATACCCACTTCGGTGAGGTAGCCATTGGCAAAGATGTAATAGAAGGCCAGCGGCATGCTGAACATGAATGAGCAGACAAAGAAAGCTAGGAAGTTCTTGTCACGAAGTAGTACCAACGCATCCAGGCCCAGCATGACTTTTAGGCTCATTTTGCCAGTACTCTTTGGCGGCGTATTCGGTAGCGACAGGGCAAAGATACCCAGTAAAGCTGAACTTGCAGCGGTAACCAGTAGCGGAATATTCGTTGCCGAGATATCGCCGTAGCCCAACCAACCCGGTAGGAAGCCACAGACAATACCAGATGCGATCCAGCCAATGGTGCCCAACACGCGGATGCGCGGGAAGTCACGCTCCACATCATCGACGTTCGAGAACGCGATACTGTTGGTGAGGGCGATAGTCGGCATGTAGGTAAGCGAGTAAGCCAGCAGTAGCGGGAAGAATCCGGCAAAGGTGGTTTGCTGCGCGGCTAAGTACATCAGTCCTGCCCCTGCTAACAACATGACAGATAAAACTTTTTGGGCAGGGAAGAAACGGTCGGTAATAGAGCCGACTAAGATCGGCGAAATGATCGCAGCGATTGCGGTACAGGCATAAGACCAAGCGATCTCGGTCGGGGTAAATCCATTGGTGTTGAGAAACTGCCATAAAGGGACGAACCACGCCCCCCAGATGAACCATTCAATGAACATCATGAATGACAGTTTTGTATTTGTTTTTGTCATCGCTATTTTCCTTTAGTAGTAGGGCAAGACCAAATCTATTACTAAAGTAATACCAAAACAATACCAAGTGGTTTAAAAAGTGATCAGGTTAACTATTATTGATGAGCTGATAAATAGAATCAGTCACTTAGTTAAACCCCCCGAACAGACGTGTACGGAGCCATATCTATAGCCTAGCGGAGACGGTTAACGAGTGGCGGTTAAATGCCGTTGCAGTGCGGTGGAAAGTAGGTGGATTGGAGGAGTTCGCATGCTAGGTACAATGGCACACAACATGGTTTTTGGATACCTGATTCTACGCATTATGATGTTGATACAATGACTTCGTTGGCCGTGGCTTGTGTCTGTTTGTCAGGACTGTTAGATAAAAAAGCCAGCCTATTAAGGCTGGCTAGGGTACAGGTAATCTTTACATACCTAGTTGTTTGCAGTATTTAGCTCCCTCAACATAGGGAAAGCTTGACTGGCTTGTTCACCCGTACAGATAAAGCCAGTAAGCTTATCTTCCTTGTCATAGCTCTTCACGAGCATTCCACCAACTTGAATATCAGCAGTCCATTTCGCCGCTCCTTGCACAGAATTGCCTGCTAGCTGAATTGGATATTCGGGTGTCTTTACCTTCACCATCATGTTTGGCAGGCGAAGAGTGGATGAGCCACCACCTATCTGGTTAGCGATGACACTAGCAGACATAACTGCCGGTTGGAGGAATGCTAAAACACGCCCGTTAATCTCGGCACAATCCCCAATTGCGAATACATCTGGTGCACTCGTCTTCATCTCTTCATTAACGACAATCCCCTGATTTGTTGCAATCCCTGACTCTGTAGCCAGGGAGATATTAGGGCGAACGCCAGCCGCGCTAAGAACGACGTCACTATAAACAGCTACGTCTTGGTTGGTGAATAGCATTGTACCGTTGCCGTTACTCAGTGCTTTTTCTACCAGGCTGTTTGTTAGTACCTTAATGTCAAACTCTGACAATGATTTCTGTAGCTCTGCCGCTACGAAATCAGGAATCAAAGAAGATAATAGATGAGATGATGGCTCAATAATGGTTACTTTCTTACCGACCTTCGCAAGGTCTAAAGCAAGTTCAACGCCAATAAGGCCGCCACCGATAACGGAGACATGATCTGCCTCGTCTATCTTTAGCTTGTTTGCTTTGAACTCTTCAAGGCTATTCAGGGTTGCAACGATGCTTTCATCAATTCCCTTAATAGGTGGAACGAATGTGCTTGCCCCTGTGGCAATGACAAGCTTCGAATAAGTATAGAACTGGTCATTAGCCTTGATAGTGTGTGCTTCGTGATTAATATTTTGCACATAAGTATTGGTGTGAACCTTGATACCATGCTCTTCTTCCAATTCACGGGCAGTGCTGGAAGCTAGCTCTTCAGGCCACTGATCTTTGCTAAATACATGGCTTAAGTCAGGCTTGCTGTATTCGCAGCCATTACCGGCTGTGAAGAGTTCAATGCTCTCGGTGCAGCCAGTACGACGTAGCATTTTGACTGTCTGTAGGGCAGCAAAGCCGCTCCCGATGATGATAATTGGGTAGGCCATTACTTGACCTCCACAAAGACTTCTTTGCCGATACCGCACTCAGGGCATAGGAACCAATCAGGAACATCTTGCCATGGAGTACCTGGAGCTACATTTTGATTCGGTTCACCAAGTTTCGGATCATAGATCCAATTGCAGACGGTGCAGAGAAAGCAAGTACAGTCATCACCGTGTTCGCCCTCCTTGGCTTCTTCTTTAGGCTCTACGGGTGCAGGTTCTGCAACAGTAGCTGCTTTAGATTGCGGTTCTTCAACGGTTTGGCTAGTAACGACCTCCGCATCTTGAGGCTTCTCACCCATGTCAGCAGCGACAACATTCTGGTCGTTCCAGGCTTTAGCGAGGGCCACACCATATTCTACGCAGGCTTCAATGCCGTTTGTATCTGGCTTCCAGTGTAGGTGAAGAGGCTCCTCCACGTTAAAACCGGCTTCATGAAGGCGGGCATCAATACGTTTAACAGCACCACCTGTCCAGCCAGATGAACCAAATGCAGCAGCAGCTTTCTCTTTAAAGCGAAGGCCGTGCACTTCCTCAAGCAGGGCTGCTACTTTAGGCATCATAACGTTGTTCATGGTTGAACTACCCACTAACACACCCTTAGAACGGAATATGCTAGCTAGAACTACGTTTTTATCGCTGCGAGATACGTTGTAGATCTTAATGGCGGTGTTAGGGCTTTCACTACGAATACCCTTAGCAACAGCATCTGCCATCATTCGTGTGTTACCACTCATGCTGTCATAAACAATTGTGATGTGATCTTCTTTATATGCCTGTGACCACTCGTAGTATTTCTCAACGATTTGCGTTGCGTTTTCACGCCAGATACAACCATGGGAGGTAGCAATGATGTCGATTGGCACGCCAAGGGCTAGCACCTCTTCGATTTTTGCCTTAACCAGCGGCGCGAATGGAGTCAGGATGTTTGAGAAGTAACGCTGGCATTCGTCAAATAGCTCGGTTTGGTTCATCTCATCATTGAAGAGGTGTTCATCACAGTAATGCTGACCGAATGCATCGTTTGAGAATAGGATGTTGTCGCCAGTCATATAGGTAGCCATAGAGTCAGGCCAGTGCAGCATCTTCATTTCTACAAAGACAAGTGCCTTGCCGTTACCAATATCCAGTGTGTCACCAGTCTTAACGACACGGAAATCCCAGTCTGGCTGGTGGTGATGACCAATGATGCTGTTAACGCCGGCTTCAGTACAGTAGATAGGTGTGTTTGGAATCTTCGCCATTAGCGTAGAGAGCGCGCCAGCGTGGTCATGCTCTGCGTGTTGGGTGATGATGTAATCAATTTGGTTGAGATCAATTTCTTGTTCCAGGTTAGCAATGAATTGCTCATCGAACTTATGATCTACAGTGTCGATTAGAACAGTCTTTTCTTCTTGGATCAGGTAGCTGTTGTAAGAAGTACCACGACCCATCTTGTACTCAGTACCGTGGAAGTATTCTGTTTCCCAGTCTTTGATACCAACCCACTTAACATTGTTTTTAACTTGAATGTTCATAACGACTTTTACCTTGATGATTCTGATATGTGTAAATCTGCTCAGGGTATTGCATCAGCCGTGCCAACTTTTAAAAACGCAAACGCAAAGGTTTGCGTGTGTGTTTTATAAGCATTTCAGCAGGTTAGATAAAAAATGATAGTCATTATAACAATAAGAAAAACTGTTAAAATGACAGTTAGATTGTCAAATTGACACTGTGTAGTAAAAAAACAATACCAACGGTTTTCGGCAGATACCAACACGCACACGCGAATATCACAGCTTTAGATGAGAACCATTCACAAATGCTGAAAACATAAGTTTCAAATGCCTGTGTTGCGGTGCCTGGTACTCAGGCCTAAGATGGCTCTGCACTTGACGCTGAGACGTGAAGTTCGACATATATCCAAACGGAAAGGAAGACTTGATACTTGGGGTATTTCTATTGCAACCCGAAATCTACGCTTGTATCTCGTCAGGCATTAGCCCTAGCCAGTGATGGTTGGGGCTTTTGTTTTTCTTTAGGGGGGAAAGAAATGCTAAATGAATTTAATGGCCATGGTTTAGAGCTACTTCGCCTACATGTGATCTCGCTGATAAATGGTTCTCATGAAGTGACCAAAGAAGGTAACGATGAACTTGTTGATGCTATTGGTAGATGGATGCTATCAACAGACTTGGGGTGGATCACGGATGAATATTTAACAAAAACATTCCACCTAGATTCCATAACTGCTGGTGGCTTAGTGGTTAGCCTGCTGAACTCGAATAAGTTCGTCGTAGACGGTAGATTATTAAATGGCTCAAGAAACAAAACATTAATAGCCATCAACGTTTCAAGGAGCGCTATCATTAAGTTTATAAGTCGGTGAAACACTTAAGAGGGTGTTATTTCTGGCGTTAACTATGTAGCTAATGATTCAATGACGGCCACATGTTTTAAATGTGACCAATTCATCAGTTTAACTGTAATCGTCGATACAAAAAATAAACCACGAGCGCTACAAACGTTGCGATTTATTTGTCAACTGGGTACATCTAATGGACTTTGCTAGTATCAGTTCAGCTTTTCAAGAGAAGCTTTTTGATTTTTATCTAGCTGATTAATTGATACCATTTTTACTTCACCTTCAGATAGAGCAGGCAGTGTCGCACTGTCTTCTGCCGGTAGCTTCCACATCGCGCCGGTTGCAGGGTCAACGACTAACCAACCAATCAGACCACCAAAGAGAATATTGCCGCCAGCGTACCAACCATCCACTGAACTAGTGATAGTCTGGGTAACAGGTTCGAAGCCATCCTTGTCATAAATAATGGTATAGTCAGCGCCATCAAAATAGCCATTAGACGCATTCAAGGTGATGGTTGCTGGTGTGCGACCTTCATGAATGATGCGACCATTTTCATTTTTGATAACAAAGTGAGCTGAACTTGGAGAGCTACCTACAGAGACAGGGTATTTGCTATCACTAACAATAGATGCGCAACCAGTAAGAATGACTGCTGACAATGAGGCAGCAACAAGTAGTTTTTTCATTATTTATTCTCAATAAGTTATATATTGCAAGCATTATATTGATCGTGCTTGTTATTGCCAGAAACGTTAGTTTTCAATATTGGCAGATTAATTTTCTAACAGTGATGGAACTTCACTCGCTAGCCTGTGTCACCTAGATTATCCACTGACCATAAAGCCATGTTTGCTGGCGGTAAGAATACTCTACTCATTGAAGACATCGTTCGACCTGATAAGCCAGTTGTTCATTTTGATGATAATGGTGCCCACAGGGTAACGTTTGATACCTCTGGGTTGCTAAAAGAACTGCCAAAAGTCCAAGAGCACTGTCATTGGAGCTAACTTACTGGTTGGATTTTAACCTTCGTACAGGTGCGTAGATATTGTGGAGATAGATTTAAGAGGTTAAATGAAAAGTGCCTCGAACTTGATTTAATTCATATTGGCGTCTGTTGATAATTGTTTTGAGTTAAAAAAGTTGCTATTTAACACAATAATATCAATGTATTTTCACATGCCTGCTATTACCTATACATTGTTATTAACTTCTTATTTAGGCGAATAAGTGTCTTTTAGCGATTGTATTTATTTGCTTAAACTGCTCGAATTTATTGCGCTTATTTGAACTGGCCTATATTGGATTTGTCATTAACTTACTGCTGTCATTGGTTTTTTCTCACGTGTCAGAAACAAGAACCTTCTAGGGTGTTAGGCTTTTAGATAATTGATGTGAATGGAATCTCCATTCTCACAAATAACGGCAGTCAAAAAATAAAAAGAAGCTGCCCATAAAAAAATAAACCATTTGGCTAGGTTGGAGTGTTATATGAATACCTCCCGTTACTTATTGGCTGTTGCATTGATTGCGACGGTCACTGCTTGTCGTGAAGATTCTGATGATGAGGGTTCATTAGGGTCAAGTTCTGCGGGGACTGAAGGGACCGAGGTGGTCCAAGGCCCAGCAGAGACACCACCTTCTGAAGATTCTCCTACGGAAGGATCACCAGAAGACGGTAACCCTGTAAATCCGCCTTCAGGCGAGGATGATGGGGCGGTTAACGAACCACCGCCGCCGCCCCCTCCGGAAGCTAAACTGGACATCGATGGTTTGCCGTTACCTGATTTATCGGCGAGTCATGACTATGAAGCATACTTAACGGCACAGCCGAAGTATTACACCCGAATTACTTCGCCGTTTGGTAATGTTGACTCGCAGAATAACACCCCATTTGATAACAAGGTTTCCAATGCTGGGGCGAACTTAGGGCGGGTTATTTTTTACGATGTCCGTCTTTCGGCGAACAATTCCGTGTCTTGTGCATCTTGTCATATCCAAGAAAATGGTTTTACCGATCCCAAAGTCTTTAGTGATGGTTTCGATGGCGGCAAGACCGGTCGTCATTCCATGAGCCTGACTAATGCTACTTACTACCGGAATGGCAAGTTTTTTTGGGATGAGCGGGCCGATACCCTTGAAGAACAAGTGCTGATGCCCATTCAGGATCCTATCGAAATGGGGATGAACTTGTTCGATCTGGAAGTGAAAATGGCGGCAACGAGCTTCTACGCCGATTTGTTTACCGAGGCATTTGGTGATGAGGCGATCACCAGTGATAGGATTTCCAGGGCCTTAGCCCAGTTTATCCGTACTATGGTTTCCTATGAATCAAAATATGATCAGGCTTTCACTGCGGGTGAATGGGATGAGCCGGATTTTGAAGCGGTGTTCAATGAGAAGGAAATGCTTGGGCTGAGGTTATTCTCTGGGTTCCCCGGCCCTGAGCGTAGTTCATTGGGTTGTATAGCTTGCCACCAAACGAGTGCACATTCTATGGATCAGGCTCACGTCAATGGCTTGGATTCGGATACCAGCAGCGATCAAGGGGCAGGTAATGGCTTCTTTAAGTCGCCCTCACTACGCAATATTGGCGTAGGTGCGCCTTACATGCACGATGGACGGTTTGCCACCCTGATGGATGTGGTTGAGTTCTACAACAGTGGTATCCAACGCCATCGTATATTGAGCCCTGATCTGACTAGTAATGGTCAGGTTGGTGGCCGGCCAATAAGAATGAATTTGACCCAGGAAGAAAAAGAAGCGCTAGTGGCCTTCATGGAAGCTTTGACGGATGAGGGATTCCTTAGTAATCCGATTTATCACGATCCATTTTTCCCGAATACGGTGGAAGGGCAGCTTCAGGCATTAGAAGAGAAAGCCGCTGAAGCGAAGGCTGACGATGGTGATCAGCCTGCACCATAGGAAAAAGGAAGCAACGTCTAGACAAAAAAAACCTGCAACAAGGATGTGCAGGTTGTAATGAAAGGAACAAATTGACGAGATATGAACTTGTCATTGTTAACTACGCGGGAGGCGAGTTAGTCGATCAGATCGTATTTCACTTTTTGATGAGAATTGATTGGCTTCTTTTCAAAAAGTGATGTTGTGATGAGAGATAGGCTGCTTAGCCTCCCCACCCTTTGCTTCCACTCGAAGAGCGGCTGCTGCTCCAACCTGATTTTGCTGACACTGTTGAACCAAAACCACCGCGAGAAATCGTGCGACTGACAGTGGGCTTAGGTTTCATCTGATCTTTGCCTACCCGTACCTTGGTGTTCTTGTAACCGCTTTTGCCGTAGTCATAGCCATCGGCAGTGGTCCAGCGGTCGTAAAAAATACTGCCGGGGTAGTAGGAGCGGAACATTGGCTGCGAATAATAGCCACCGCGATCCCTGTCTAACATTCTTGCAAACATGAACCCCGCCATAGCAGGCATAAACCAGTTATTTCCTTGCGGCTGCATACAGGCATTGGTACCGAACTCTGCTTCGCAATCGTAGCGGGAGTTGTACTTTGGCGCAGTGCGGGACGCTTCCTGCAAGGCAAATTGGTATGCGGCTTTGCACTCTTCGGTGTAGTTCGGGTTGTCATCCACACAATCATTGAGCGATTCATAGATAACTGCATCTTCGTTGCTGTCGCTGCAACCGGAGAGCACAGCTGTTGCAAACACTGCGGTCATGGGAGCAGCCATTGAGCCAATTGAGATCGGACGCCAGTTCTTCTTCATACTGGCGAGAACGACATGTTTACTGCGTTTCATGGCGTCCCCCTTAGTATGTCATACAGGCGGCATTGAGCAGGCCAACAGACACCGATGTGGCCGCCATGACGATACCAGCAGGGATCTCGCCCGCTTCGATACGCTCGACAATTTTAGGCATGAAGCCGAAACGTAAAATCGCAAAGGCAATTAACTGGGCGAACAGGGCTACGATACCCCAAATCGCGAAATCAATCAGGTTAACCGAATTACTGGCAGCACCGGCGATAGCGAGACAGTAGCCAATGATAGAACCGGACAGGCCTATTGCTGCTGCGATATTCTGCTCTTCTTTAACCAGCTTCCACTCATCATGTGGGGTGAAGCGGACGTAGACGAATTTGAATACCATTAGGAACGCCAGCGATAGGGCAAAGTAAAGAAGAAATGCGCCTAGGCCGGCAAGTGAGTTAGTAAATACTTCCATGTTAATCCTATTCTTTGTCTAAACAATTGAATGTTAGCCTATTAGCTTGAAATCTGTGGGTGATAAGTCGAACCCGGTACTGATAGCGACGCAGCGCTCGGCTTGGTTGCGGTAGATTTTCTCCTCGCCGGCAACAAGAAGGGATTCGAACTGCCCGTTACCGGTGTCGCGCTCGTATATCATGACAAACTGATCGGTTTCACTGATGCTGCCGTTCTCAAGCCAGGTTTTCTCTGTCATAGCAACGGGACGGGAGTTCTCCCAGACTTTGTCGAACTGAAAGCCTTCTAGCTCCCAATTCGGTTTGACGATTTCATGATCGAGCAAATGCTGCCACTGGCTCTGGGTATCGATAGGGCGCGATTCGTAAAAGTAATAGAGCTTAACCTCGCTGACATCGGCTTCGGTTGTACCGTGGGTCAAGACTTGGATAAAGCCATCATCATCGGTGTAATAGCGCAGCAGGCGGGTTTGCTCGTCGAGGTGGACTTCACCAACGGCTTTGATGAGTTGGGTACGCGAGGCGCCTTCGATAATCAGGTCTGGCTCGATTAACCGCAATTTAAGGTCATCGAGTTCGAAAGCGCCGCCGAGCCTTAATCCTAGGATTTCTGGACTGCTCGGGGCCGCAGCCTGTGGTTGTTTTTTCTTGAACCAGTCAAACATAAACACTCCCGTGTTGTCTGGTGCTGTTAATTGATGCCTTGATGCTTGCTAGGTGCACTTTGACCAGTCAATTTGATCTACACGCTCGTCGGCAATATAAAACAGCTTGGCACCGGGCGGGACGTCACGCTCAAGTGGCGGATTTAACTCCACGCCTTTGCCTGTATCGATGGCAATAAGGATAGCTTCATATTGCTGTTTGAAGCCGTTGAACAGTGGAGCAACCTTGCTTGGTTTTGAGTCTGTCGGGAATTGCACTGCGTACTGGGTCATCCCTTTGTGGGTGCTAAGTAGTTCGTGGTGCAGTTCACTTGAGCCAGGGTCGATTGCAGCTTTCGCCAGCATCTCGACAGCCACTGACGGAATACATTCCACGTTAGGGCAGTGATGCTTGAGCAAATCACTCAATGACTCATCGTTGAAGTAAGCCAAGATATGGGCGTTGGGGTTTTGGTTGGCACAGAACAAAGCCGCCGACAAGGTAACGTCATCTTCGCTGTTGTCGATGACAATGCAACTGGCAGTGTCGACCCCAGCTCTTACCATTGACTGGCTGTCGGTAAAGCTGGGTGTGCGGACGAATTCTATCTCGCCGGGAAGCGGGTTTTCGATATCCGGGCGAACACAGAGCACGATGGCGCGGTGGCCTTTTTCTTCGTATTGCAGCATTTTAATCAGGTGCAGGGTACGCTGCTCGTTCCACCCTAGCACCAGAATGTGGTTTTCCACCGATACTTTCCTCCGGCCTAACAGCCCCTGTTTCCAGTAATCAATAAATACACTGGCGACTCGGCCAACCGCCAAGGCAAATAGACCCAAACCGCCTGGGATCACAAACAGCATCACGATCCATTTTCCGGCCACAGTTGTTGGCGACATATCGCCGTAACCTACTGTAGAGGCACTGACCACCAGGTAATACAAGAAGTCGGTTGGGCTTTGTATGAGTGCGGACTCACCTACAGCAAAGAGCAGGATATAACTGACAACGGTATAGCCAATTACTAACAGGAGGAGGTTTCTGCCACTTAGCGCATGGAAATGCTGAGCTGCCCAGCGCCGGAATACAAGCCACAATGACATACAACCTCCTTATCAAACTGCGATTACTGGCCCAAGATACGCTTTAGTTCATCTTCTGCAGAAGACTGCTTGCCTGCAGTGATCCCCGCGTCGGCCAGTTTTTTGTCGAGGCTACTGCCCGATTGTTCTTCTGCCATTTCAGCAGCAGCTTCAAGTTGTGCCGATTTTTCGGCCTGACGTTGCTTGATACGCTCAAGTGATTCGACTGCTGTGTGCATCTTGGCATTGGCACCAACATTGGTTGCCGATACCGCAGACTGGGCTTTTTGCACCGCTTCGTTGGCCTTGACCACATCTACTTGCTGCTCTAGTTGGCGCAACTTGTCTTTGGCTTGGCTGATATTGGTACGCATCTTTTGTTCAGAGGCAACAAACTGGTCGAGGTAGGTTTGTTCTGCTTGCTGTTCGTTGCGCAGCTCAGCAACCTTTTGTGCGCACTCAAGGGCAAGATCTTGCTGGCCTTTCTCCATCGCCCCCCGGGCATGGCCCTCGTACTCTTCGATACCCTGCTGGAAACCATCGACTTTCTGCTGTGACATCTTGCGCTTGGCAACGATGCTGACCAAGGCTTCGTCAGAGCGGCGTAGTTCCTGTTTGGCTTCGCGGATCTCCTGATCGAGGATACGTAGAGCTTGGTTGTCGGCAACCGCTTCAGCGGTTTCATTTACCCCGCCTTTGATAGCGGTGAACAGTTTCTTCCAGACACTCATTACGCAACCTCCTTGAGGTGATCTTGGTATAGCTCGATAAAGGCTTCGACATTGCGGAAAAGAGTAGCAACCTCAATCACAATGCTTTCTGCTTTGGACTGGGAAGACAGCGAACCGAATGCAACATAGTAGTCGTTGCCAGCAATCTCATTGATGCCGATAGTCGATAGCGGGAACATCTTGTGGGTACGCAAGATGTCGTTGTTGAGCGAGGCAATGTCGTTTACCTGCTCTGCCGGGAACAGCAGCACCTCAACCAGAATTTGCTCGCCGGAAACAGCCAGAAAAGCTTCGATATTGTCTTCGTTGCGAAGGACCAACGTTTGGTCATTTTGTTCTACTTCCCAGCCTTCGTGCTCACTGAGAAGTGGGATCAGTTCAGAAACTTGCCACGTCATAGTTGCTACCTTTTGGTTTAGGTGTCAGCGAATAGAATGAAAAATCTACTCTTATTATGAGGTTAAATTGTTCAATTACCATGAAATGCTGTTTTTTTGTTGTGTTTTTGTGAGCTGATTTATGCCGCTGCGGTCGCTGTGTTAGTGAGTAAAAACTCGGTAAGGTGAAGAACTATGGCGCAACATTCCCCGGTTTATCTCCATCTTAGAGAGAGTAAAACCGGGGATAGATAACGGTCATTAGGAAGGAATATTCACAATAACCGAGGTTCGAGTATTTTGATTGGCTAGGGCTGTACCACCACCACCGGGGTTTCATTGAGTTCAATGATGGCTGAGTTGACATCAAACACATCGCGGATCAACTGTTGGTCGATAATCTGCTGCGGGTCGCCAAAGGTGAAGAGTTTGCCTTGATGCAGCGCCGCCACTTTATCGGAATATTGGATTGCCAGGTTCAGGTCGTGTACCACCATCAGGACGCATGCAGCATGATGGCGGGTGTAGCCCTTAACATATTCCAAGAACTTCAGTTGGTTATTCATATCCAAAGCGGCAGTTGGTTCATCGAGAACAAGCACTTTGGGTTGATTGATCACCGCCTGGGCCAAACCAACCATCTGGCTTTCGCCCCCTGATAATTCAGTGCAGACTTTATTGGCCAAGTGCAAAACCCCAATATTGTCGAGCAAAGCCAGTGCTTTTTCGGCACTGTTGGCGCGGGTAAACAGCGAACTGACGCCGACGTGCATGGTGGTGATGAGCAGTTCAACCACGGTAATACAGGCATTGATCCTATGATCCTGTGGTAGATACCCGATATCGTCCAATGCAAGGGGGTTACCCTGCCAAGAAAAACAGTGGGGATCTCGCTTGATGAGCTTGGTCATCTGCTTGAGCACGGTGGATTTTCCTGCACCGTTTTTTCCGATCAAAGACACCATTTCGCCGGGTTCTATTGTTGGCAACGACAAGTCATCTAACACTTTCTGCTGACCATATGATACAGACAGATTATTGATATTTAATGCCATCAGAACTTTCCGCCTTTTTTGATGATCAAGAAGATGAAGAACGGAATACCCACCATCGACATCACGACAGTGAGTGGCAGGATGATCCCCGGCATGATGGTTTTGCTAGCAATAGACGCCAAGCCCAACAGCACAGAGCCGAGTAAAAAAGAGGCGGGTAGGAAGAAGCGTTGATCTTCACCCAGAACCATGCGGGCAATATGAGGCGCAACCAAGCCGACAAAACCGACTGCACCGACGAATGATACAGATAGGGAAGTGATTAGCGAGACCAGCAGTAAGGTTTTGATCCTTAGGCGATTGACATTGATACCCATCGATTCAGCCCGCTCTTGGCCAATTTTAAGCGATGATAGCTGCCAGGCATCTTTCATCATGATGCCAAGCACCACAGGAAGTACAATCGCTAACACGGTGATCTTTTCCCAGCTACCCCGGTCGAGTGAGCCCATTTGCCAGAAGACCAAGGTTTGCAACTGTGTTTCGGTCGCGATGTACTGCATCATGGTCAGCATACTGTCGTAGGCAAACATGATAGCTACACCAAACAGCATGACACCTTCGATAGAAACCCGTTTTACCGAGGAAATTCCGGCAATCATAAAGGTGGTCAGTAAGCACATGACAAAGGCCATCACTGCGACCTGATATTCAACCGGGATAAACGGAATTGCGACGATATTGGTGATTACTAGCGATGCGCCAAATCCTGCGGCTGCGGACACACCAAAAGTGTAGGGATCGGCAAGTGGGTTGCTTAGGGTTGTCTGCATCTGTGCACCGGCCAATGCCAATGCTCCACCAACCAATGGGGCCATTAGCGACATTGGCATTCGGATATCCCAGATAATCACCCTGCTGGCAATATCGCTAGCGGCTGGATGGAAGATCCCAGCCAATACTTGGGTTAATGTCAGGCCTTGTGAGCCTATTAGGATGTCGGCAACCACACATACCAGACTGAGGATAAAAAAGCCGGCCAGTGCGATTTTCTTCTTTTGGTTACGCGCCCGGTGTTGATGCAGGGCAGCCGCAATGGGGCTGCCTGCTTTTTCGACGGACGTAGCTTGAGAAAAGGCTACCTCACTCACTTCGCCGCTCCTTTTGACTCTGAAGCGCCCTTGGAAATAGCCTCAAAGTTGTTTTGGCCAAAAGTGCCGCTGGCTTGGCGGTTGGCAAAACGGAGGTTCATCTCTTCGAAGGTTTTCTCGGGATCCAAAGAAGCAAATTGATCCGGATGGATCCACTTGGCGAAGTATTCCATTGCAACTAGGTTATACGGCGAGTTGTAAAATGGCATATAGATGGAATACACATCCTTGCTCTGGTAGCCGTTGACGGCTTCCAGCCAAGATCTACCCATGAGGGATTGGGTAGCCTTGCTGATTGCTTCCTCATTGATAGGGGAGTAACCCAGAGGTATCCCGGCGGTTGCATTGCCTTTTTTATCAATCCATCCGGTTGTTTGCATAATGTAGACATCAGGCCTCGCGGCGATGACGCTCTCCGGTGACATCTTACCGGTGATGGCCCCTTTCAGTGGCTTATCAGCAATATTGGTCGCCTTCAGGAAAGGGATATAGGCACCCATGTTACCGGTTGCAAATGTCTGGCAGCATGACCCGTCGTAACCGGCTGCGCGTTCGATAAATACCGTTTTGCTTGATTCGCTATTTGGCAAGTTAGCAACAGTTTGCTCTATTGCTTTTACGTGCTGTTGGTAATAATCGGCAAAGGCCTCACCTTGGTCTTCTCTGCCTAGTGCTTTAGCCAAACTGGTGACAGATTTGACAGTGTTTTTGATCGGATCTTCACGGAAATCAATGGCAATCACCTTGATGCCAGCCGTTTCGAGTTTGTCGAGTAGGCCTTTTTCCCTGGCAAGGGCAATGTTGGAGATATCAACCACGAACACATCGGGTTTGTTATCCATATTGATAAAGCGTTCGGCATCAAATTCCCCAGATTTGATTTTGCCGATTTTCATCGCCTCGGCCAGTTCCGGATAATCCTTGATATAGTTGGCATACATGCTCGGCGCAGAGAGGCGCATGTCATCGCGCCAAGCGACGAGATGATCAGCCGCATCTTGCTGGTAAATGATTTCCAACAACGGAAATACACGGCCGGTAGAGAGGGCGACATGCTGTGGTTGCTGCTCAATGGTAACGGTTCGGCCTGCAACATCAGTCACAGTAACTGGGAAGGTATCAGCGAATGAAGCAGATGAAACACATGCCGAAGCAAGCACAACGGAAGAAGTGAGCAAGGTTCTCAAAAAGGGTGACTTATTCATTGGTGATTATTATGTGTTAGAAACATGAATCGCCATGCTAATGATAATACTTATCACTTTATATATCGTTTATTGGAATATAATTTTCCCTAATTGTAAATAATGTAAATGTGTCAGCTATTTACCATTTTTATTGTAGGGGTAATGGTCAATAAAAAGCCCCCTGATCGTCCGAACGAATCAGGGGGAAGCTAAGGTTTTTCCTTGGGGAAAAGTGATGTTATAAGGCGAGCTCTTGTTCAAGCATCTGGATCATCGCTGCCTCATCACCGCAGTTTCTCAACTTATCGCGAAAATCCTGGTGGATCAGCTTGCGGGCCAAGCCGGAGAAGATCCGCATATGCTGGCCACCTTGTTCTTTGTTGAGGGTAAGCATGATGATGAAATCAACATCGCCGGCATCGGATTGCCAGTCAATTGGTGAATTGAGTTGGGCAATGCTGATGCTTGAATGGCGGATATTGTCGGATTTAGTATGCGGGATGGCAAAACCGTGTCCGAGCCCGGTTGAGAATACTGCTTCACGGGCCCAGATATCGTCTTCTAACGCATAGGTGTTGTCAGTACGCCCTTGTACGCCTAAATTGCCGACCAATGCCTGTACCGCCTCTTCTTTGTTGGCAAAATCCGCATGTTTGAATACACAATCGATACCCAATAGTGGCTTGTCTTGCCCGGTTGCTGATGCTTTATCGAGTAGCGCGGTGACATCTGCGATAGTCGGGCATTGGCAGGCTTGTTCGAACAACTGCTGGCAATGGGCAAGTGTTAAGCCATTAAGGGTAGCTTTTGTCGTGGGGATTTTAGGTGCGCTCATGCTGATCTCATCAAGCCCGGCGCCGACCAGCAGCGGCAATACGTGCGTATCTGCACCTAGCTCACCGCATAGGCCGACCCAGCGCCCGTGATCGTGTGCTGTTTTAACAACTTGTCCTAGCATCCGTAAGAAGGCGGGCGCCAGGCTGTTGTAGAGGTGGGAAACTTGGTTGTTATCCCGATCAACAGCCAATAAGTACTGGGTCATATCATTGGAGCCGATACTGAAGAAATCGACCTCTTGGCAGAACTGATCAATGATAAAAGCCACTGAAGGCACCTCGACCATGATCCCCAACTGTACAGAGGAAGAGTACGTGGTGTTGTCGCTATCAAGTTCGGCTTTGACATACTCCAGTTGCTGCTTAACCCAGCGGATCTCCTCGATGCTCTGGATCATCGGGATCATGATCTTGGTGTTGCCAAAGACGGATGCGCGCAGTATTGCCCGGAGTTGGGTGCGGAACAATTGCGCGAACTGTGGGTATATCCTAACCGCACGGTAGCCTAAGAACGGGTTGGTTTCATCGGGCAGATTGAGGTAATCAATCGGTTTGTCGCCGCCGATATCCATAGTACGGATGATCACAGGCTTTCCGTTAGCGGCTTTTAGTACTTCGCTGTAGTGTTCGAATTGTTCATTTTCATCAGGGGCCGATTGGCGATCCATAAACAGCATTTCGGTTCTGAATAGGCCAATGCCCTCTGCGCCATTGGCAAACGCAGCAGAGGCTTCTACCGAGCAAGCAATGTTTGCGGCAATTTCCACATGATGGCCATCATTGGTGATGGCTGGCTGGTGGATAAACTGCTGTTTCTGCTTATGTTCCTGCTGGTTAAGCATGATTGCGCGTTGGAAGTAGCGCTGGACAGGCTCGGTGCAATCAGTCGCAAGCACGCTTAACTGGGCGTCAATATATACGGGTGTATTCAAGGCTGATCGGCACTGCTCGGCGGTAATTCCTGATAGGGTCGGGATGCCAAAAGCCCGCGCAAGGATCACTGTGTGTGAGGTGCTACCTGCATGAGTAAGTACCAACCCCTGCAAATAGTGTTTATCCAAACCGATAAACTGGCTCGGAGTCAGGTCTTTGGCAAAGAGGATGCAAGGCTCGGTCAGTTCAAAATCGCGCTGACATTGTGCTTCAGGATAGGCCGCTATCAGCACCTGCTCTGCCACATCCTTTATATCCAAAACCCTTTCACGTAAGTAGGTACTTGTTGATTGCTCCAGCTGCGCACTCAGCTTATCGACTGTCGCCAAGATGGCATTGGCTGTGGTGTGGCTGCCCAGTAGCTCGGTGATGCCTCCGGTAAAGTTGCTGTCGTTTAAGATAGCAAGGTGGGCGGTCAGTATTTCTTTTTGCTGTAGGGATGCTGTTGCTGCAGTTTCAGAGAGGTGTTTGGTAACTTGCCGGTGGGCATTGGAGAAGCGTTCTGCCTCGCTGTTGCAGCTCGTATTGTCTGTTATTGTGGCGAATCGGTTGAGGTCGCTGTGGGTAAATTTAACGAGTTTTCCTTGGCCTAACCCAGAAGCAAGCCGCTTACCTTGCAGTAATGTAGGCTGGTGGCGCATTAGTGATTGGGGCAGTGGAAACGCTTCGTTATTGTCTTCGGTTGCGAGGGCTTCATCACAATGGGGAAATTCGTTGTGAATAAACCCTTCAAGCACGTGACTGGCTTGTTCGCTGTCTGAGCCCTCGAAGATTAGTATGCAGTTATCATTGAACAACGTATCTGTGCCGACAAGAGACAACATACTTTTGGCATCACCTTGGTGATTGTTGCGGTGGTTCACTAGTGTAATTTGGCAATCAAACCGGCCGCAGGCTTTTTCGAGATGTGTTGCCGGGCGGGCATGGATACCATTGGGTAGTTCACAACGGAAAGCAAATTGGTGTTTCATGGGTACGACTGCCTTGTAATTAATGCGCTAACAGCTGCTGACATTGAGAGAATACCCGGCGAGGACGCTGTAGGGCATCTTGGATAGTGACTTCGAGGCAACGATGGTTCTTGAATCGGGCACTCTGTTCGATATTAATATCGGCGGCGAGTACGACGACATCGGCCCGCGCGATATCTTGTTCGCTGAGGCGGTTTTCAATCCCCATGGCGCCCTGGGTTTCAACTTTGATGCTAATGCCGAGTTTCTTGGCGGTTTCGATCAATTTGTCGGCGGCCATGTAGGTATGGGCAATACCGGTTGGGCAAGCTGTAATTGCGACCACTCTCATCATTTTCTCCAATCGTTTTAACTCTTTATGTCATTACTATAAGGAGAGGCAAGTGATGGCGGTAGAAGAGAAAACAACCCTTTACTGGACTTTTGTAGCGCCCATTTATAAGCGTGATAAGTCTCTCATTTTGCAGTCGATCTTATTTGATTACCGTGTAATAACGGTCGGGAGCGGTTTGTGTAACCGATAGGGAGCAGTAATACATGGTCCACTCCCTATTGGGATTAGCATTTTTAAGGCTACCTTGCCTAGGGGCATTGTTTGGCATAGCTTTCTGCTGTCATTAATGGCAGCGATATTCTGTCGGGGTTTTCCCTGTTTTGCGCTTGAATACCCGGCAGAAATAATTGGGGTCGTGGTAGCCGCAGCGCTGGGCCACTTCTTCAAGGCGGAAGTTGTAGCGCTTGAGCATGAATTTGGCGCGCTCCAGCCTTACCCAGGATATGTAATCGGCAAATCGCATGTGCCCCTCCTGCCGGAAAAGCCGCGACAAATGGTTCGGTGAGATATTGAAACGCGCCGCCACGGTATTACGGTTGATATTGCGGTGGAAGTTCTCCTGCACGTAAATACAGATCCCCTTGAACATGTCTTCGCTGCGACGGCTTGTATCTTCTGACGGTTGGGCCAGCATGTCTTTGCAATAACTGAGCAGTGCAAGCAATAGGAACTTATCGGCAGGCTGCTTTTGCTTCTCGTAGGCGAGGGTAGATAGCGCAGTCAGAATATGGTCGATAGCCCGGCCGGTTCTTTGCGGCACACTGTATTTGACCACGTCGTAGAAGCCTTCCTCGTTTTCATGCTTGCTGACAAGGCTGAAGCCGAGTTGGCTTTTGCCAAAGAGCAGGCTGAGTACCGAACACTCTTTGTCCCAACTCGGCTTGTTCCAGGCGTTGGCCGGGATAAAAAGTGCATCACCAGGTCCGAGTAGGATATTTTCAATTTGATGCTGTGGGCTTTCCAGTAAGTTTTCGTACTGGCCATTGAAGACCAGTTCCAAACGCGGAAAGTTGACCTGGTAGCTGGCTTCGGGAGGTGGGATATCATCGCCGGCAAACCAGATGGTATTAAAAGAAGTACTGTCGGAAATGACATTGTCGAGGAGATCAGCGAAGGTTTGCTTCATGGTTTACATCTACCCAATCACTCGCCACTGGCGTAGTGTTATCAAAAAAGAAAGGCTAGCTCTGAAAACGCATTATCTGAAGACGTATAAGATGCTGAAGACTAACCGTTTATATGATACCACTCTAATATCCACCTCCTCGAAATGATATTCTGTAAACTGTTGAGTAGGTATCATTTTTCGACGTCGTTATGTGCCAATGCCTTGGCTGTTTAAGGCCAAGGCATTGTTGTGAGGATTTAAGCCGAAGCGAGGTGCGCTTCGATTTTATCCATAATTTGCGGGGCTTTCTTCACGGCATCTGCCACTCCGACCCGAACGATTTTCTTGCCCTTGAAGCGCTCTTCATTTTTGATTGCGATATCTTTGGTCAGGATAACGATATCTGCATTCTCCACTTCGGCTGACAAGATTTCATTTTCAATTCCGATAGAGCCCTGGGTTTCGATTTTGACTTCCCAGCCTTTGGCTTTGGCGGCTGTTTCTAGAGCTTCTGCTGCCATGTAAGTGTGGGCAACGCCGGATGGGCAAGATGTTACGCCTAGTAGTTTCATGTTGTTTTCTCCCGAAATATCGTTATTCGAAATCTAATTCAAGGGTGTCTTCCGCCGAGTCATCTTCAACTTTGGCGTCTTGACGTTGTTCGATAGGTTTTTTCAAAGCGTTGACCATTAGGGCGGTGGTCAGGGCACCGGCGGCAATACCGACGATGTAGAACACGCGTCCGTCCACGACGGGTAGGACAATCAGGCCACCCCATGGCGCATGGTTAAGAACGTTGAACATGAAGCCGACGACGTTACCGACCATACCACCAACCACGATAGATGGAAGCACGCGCATCGGGTCGGCAGCGGCAAAAGGAATTGCCCCTTCGGTGATACCGATACAGCCCATAATGCCAGCGGCTTTACCCGCTTCGCGCTCTTCGTCGGTGTAGCGCTTCGGTGAAAGCAATGTTGCCAGGAACATACCCAATGGCGGCACACAGATAGCGATACCAACACCGCCCATCAGCCATGGCTGGGTTCCGACTTGGGTTTGGGCGAACAAGGTCGCGACTTTGTTGATTGGGCCACCCATGTCAAAGGCTGTCATGCCGCCGAGCACCATACCTAAGAAGGCTTTGGAGGCACCTGCCATACCCTGAAGCCATAGGTTCATGCTTTCCATCGCCATGGCGATGGGTGTGCCGATCACCCAGATCACCAAGCCAGAGACAATAAAGGTGCCGCCGATAGGCAGGATAAAGTAGGTTGAAATGGCTTTGAGCTTGTTGGACAACGGAATACGCTTAAGCTGCAGGACAACATAGCCTGCGATGAAACCAACGACTATGGCACCAAGGAAGCCAGCTTGTACTTGGTTGGCGAGGTAAGCGCCAATCATACCTGGCGCTAATGCTGGGCGGTCAGCAATCGAGTAGGCAATATAGCCGCCGAGTACCGGTACAAAAAGGGTAAAACCTGCGATACCCATATCCCATAGGCCTTCAAGGAATACGCCTTCCGGTACGGCACCTTTCCCCCCAAGCATCACTGACAGGGCAAGTAATACCCCACCGGCGACAACGAAGGGGAGCATGTGGCTGGTACCCGTCAATAAGTGTCTTTTTAACACTGACAGTTGGCTTTTCATTGTGAATTACTCCATGTTTTTATGGTTTATTTTTTTAGTTGGCTTGGCAGCCAACGCAATAGGGTTGAGCGATGTTCTAAGACATATTGTTGTCTGGTTGGCTGTAATTATGGGGCGGGCTATACAACGAAACTATTGGATAAATAGGCCATTAGCTGGACTTTTGTACCCTGCGAAATGAGATGTGATTTAGCTCTCAGGCTAATAGTGAGGGCGATCACTAAATCCTGTCTGTAAGGAGGTTAACGTGAGCGTGATGTATTAAAAATCCAGTTGGTGAGGGAAAATCCAGCCTGTGATTGGGTTATTGAGTTCAACTTCTGAGGTGAAGCGGAGAAAATCCTGTCAAACAGTCTGTTTTCTTGCTGGTATTTGCTGTTTTTGTTGAATATATAAGCACTTGAATCATTGGTGGGTTTACAAACCCAGCCCTTACGATTAATATACGCCGCACTTACGGAGAGATGGCTGAGTGGTTGAAAGCACCGGTCTTGAAAACCGGCATACGTTAATAGCGTATCTAGGGTTCAAATCCCTA